>PUOB01000043.1 GCA_003551985.1 Desulfobacteraceae bacterium
AATAGATTAAAAATTTTTTGCCGATCCCGCTATATGGCGGATGCTGTAGATTCCTTTTGCATGTAAATGTCTATCGTTTATATATAGACAATCGATAAGTCAAATTTCTATTTTCAATATCAATGAAGGTTTGAAATAGAAAATCTAAATAGCGGGTGCCGAAAAACCATTTTATTTTGTCAGCCTTTCGGGATGCAAAACCTGCCGCAGCGCCAAACAGCGTTGCCACCACAGCATGGTTTCGCCAAAATCAGTCATGGGAGGTGCTGATGGAGGAGGTGAGTCAACCGGAACAAACATTTCATAAATTTGGTAGTACCGTCCCAAACCAGAAGACCGAGGGCAGATATGGCATGCGAGAAACGCAAAGTCTTTATATTGATCATTTTGGGGTTAAAAAGAGCGAAATAAGCATTAAAAACACCTGTTTCTTGTGTTTAAATTGATTAAATCCAGCATGTTGGCTTGGTCCGACCCCATGATTTAAAATTAGTTGACTTTGCGTGTCGGCCAGTGCATGGTTAAAATAAGATAAAGTCATACCAATCGGGAGATTGGGACGGAAAGTCACGGGCCTTTTCGAAACTGGTTTTTCACGATTTTGGTTGGAAGAGACAGCCGGACTGCAATTGACTTTTTTTGTCCCCATTCTCGATGTAAGGTATTAATTTTATATATATTTCTTTCTAGAAGACAACCCCTCCGGGTTCTTTGTCCCATCATTAATTCAAATGGATACGGGCTGACCAATGAACCAGCATTCAGGCGCCAAACCGTTTATCCCCACAGATCAGATTCAATCCATTCCCAAATTGCTCACCCACATTCATGGACTGGACGAAATCCTGGAAGGAGGGTTGCCCGAAGGCCAGATCACGGCTGTTGTCGGCGGCCCCGGTGCCGGAAAGACCGTAATCGGCCTCGAATTTGCCTATCGCAGCGCACTGGCTGGTGAACCGTGTATTTTCGCATCTTTTGAAGAACGGGCGTCCGAGCTGCGCAGAAATGCCCTGGCCATGGGCTGGGACCTCAAGCGCCTCGAAGATACGGGCAAACTGTTTCTTATTGATTCCCGGCCCGGCCCGGATGTGATCCGCGCCGGCGAATACAATCTCAATGGCCTGCTGGCGATACTGGAGGGAAAGTCCGAAGCTATGAACGCCCGCAGGCTGGTCATTGATTCCATGGACGTGATACTGCGGATTTTCGAGGATTCCAACCGACAACAGGACCAGCTTTACCAGCTGACGGACTGGTTGAATAAAAAAGCCATCTCAGCGATACTCACCGCCCGGATGATTTCCGAGAACAATAAATTTACCAGTCACCGGTTCCTGGAGTTTGCGGCCGACTGCCTGATCAAGATGGACGCCCGGGTAGACGGGCAGATTACCACCCGTCGACTTCGGGTGGCGAAATACCGGGGTTCGAGCTTCAGAAGCAACGAATACCCGTATATTATCAGCCAGGGCGGCTTTTTCCTGCTGCCCATCAGCACGATGGGGCTGAAACACGCCGCCCTGGGCAAACCGGTCTCAAGCGGCAGGCCGGAAATAGACGAGGTTTTGGGCGGCGGTTATCGACGTGCATCCAGCATACTTGTCACGGGAGGCGCCGGCACCGGAAAAACCACCCTGCTCTCGACCTTTGTCGAGGCGGCCTGCGGGCGCGGGGAAAAAGTGCTGTTCGTCAACTTCGAGGAGTCCGTGGAAGCCATGACGAGCGCGATGTCAAGCATCAACATTGACCTGGACCCTTTCTTCAGAGACAAGACATTGCAAATGATTACCGCCATGCCCGAGTCCATGGGGGCCGAGGAACATTTTTTCCGGATCTTTCAGGCAATTGAGGAATTTGTGCCGGATCACGTTTTGGTGGACGCGGTTTCGGCGACGCTGCGAATCGGCACGCCGCAGGCAGCTTTCGAATACCTGATGCGGCTGATCAACATCTGCAAGGAACGCGGCATCACGAGCCTGATGAGCAATCAGGGGGGCGGCAGTGCGATAAATATGGACCACAGCAGCAACCTGGGCATCTCTTCGCTCGTGGATACTCTCCTTATGCTTCGCTACGTGAGAAAAGACGCCGAAATCGGTCGCCTGCTCCTGGTTGTCAAATCACGCGGTATGGCCCACTCAAACCAATATCGTGAATTCAGGATCACCGATCAGGGAATTGTTCTTCTGGGGCCGCTTGAAAAGGGCAGGCTTCCGGGATCGGATCTGAATGGGGAACAGGGAGCTCCTGCATTTCATCCGCGAACCCGGGAGAGTAGATAATGAAGGCTCTCGATAAAAATAATTCCGGTCAAAAGGGGGTTTTCTGGAACCAGACCCAGCAACTTATTCTTTTCGTGGTGGGCAATGAACCCAATTCCCTGCAGGCCCGCCAAAACATGAAACATCTATACGAGATATTCGACGGGCTTGTTGAATACGAGGTCATCGATGTGCTCGAGGATTTCCAAACCGCCCTGGAATACAATATCCTGGCAACCCCCGCGCTGGTGCGGGTACATCCCGAGCCCCAATTAACCATACTGGGCAACCTGAGCGATACGGAACGGATCCTGACGTTGTTGGATTACAAGGAGTCCGCAAGATGAATGAATCCAGGCCATCCTATGAGGCGCTCGAAGCTCGGCTGGCCCGGGCAGAAGATTTGATTGCGGCACTCAAGGGATCTGAGGTGGACGCGGTCCTCGGGTGGGCGGATATTGCCTTTGTCCGGGAACGCAGCGCCGAAGAGCGGGCACGGGCATTTCAAGCTGAACTCGAACGCCAGGTGGCTGAACGCACAGAATTGGCCGAGACCAGGGCGAGGCAGCTTCAGACCCTGGCCAGGGAACTGCTTGAAGCTGAAGAGCGTGAGCGAAGGAGAATCGCCCAGCTTCTTCACGATGACCTGCAACAGCTTTTGGCCGGTGCCAAACTGCAGTTGCAATCGGTTGACCAATATGGGTCCAATGCCCCCATCTTAAGCAAGATTGATGGATTGCTAAAGGATTCCCTTGCCAAAATACGCAGCCTCTCGCATGAGCTGAGTCCCCCGGTGCTGCATCACTCAGGGCTATCTGCCGCCATGGAATGGCTGGTCCAGCATCTCAACGAACGGTTCGGATTTCTCGTGCAGCTTGAAACCGACGCGGAGGAGTGGTTTGAGAACGAAACCCTGAAGGTATTCCTTTTCCGGGCCGTGCAGGAACTATTATTTAACGCGGTTAAACATGCGGGTGTAAAAAAAGCGCGGGTCGGTCTTTCAGCCTCGGATGGCCGTTTAGTTATAGACGTAAGCGATCAGGGCAGGGGATTTAACCCCGATCCGAAGTCCCTTTCTGCAAAAAACGGTCTTGGACTGCTGAGCCTGTGGGAACGCACCCGGTTTATGGGTGGTGACCTGTCAATCGAAAGTGCTCCCGGCCAGGGCAGCTGCTTCACGCTGACGGTCCCTTTGCCAAAAACCCGAGAAAAATTACCAGACGACCCCGGGCTCGGGCAAGAGCGCAGGCCACCGAACAGGGGGATTGATGCTTCTGCAGATGAAGATATCCGGGTTCTGATTGTAGACGATCACAAGGTGATGCGTCAGGCATTGAGTACGATGCTCCGCAATCACCCGGAAATCCATGTTGCAGGACAGGCGTCCAATGGATGGGAAGCCGTTGAGCGAGTACGAGATTTAAGCCCCGATTTAGTCTTGATGGATGTCTCCATGCCCGGGCTGAGCGGTGTGGAAGCCACGCGGATTATCAAGGCGGAACGGCCCGAAGTGAGCATAATCGGATTGTCCATGTATGATGATGATCAGCTCGTGCAGAAAATGCAACAAGCTGGAGCTGAAGAATTTATAAGCAAGTCGGTCTCTTCAAATGAACTGCTGGAGGCCATTTACAAGACAGTCCGTTGTAATCAGAAGTAAAATTCTTTGCCATGCTCTTATGCATGGAATCCTACCACGCGCAACGCATACGTTTGTTCCATTGCACGGCTGAACGTATGCGCAGGACTACCCGTTCTCCCTGAATATTTCCGGGTTGGCGGAACGGGGTCGGGCCAAGATAACCCATCATAAAAACAAAATATAAAGTCATAATTGCCCCTCATCCGAGGGCTATATTGCACTTTTGGGGGCTAAAAAAGACATTATTGCCATGGCGAGAGCAAAGCGGCGCTGCATACCCGGGCAGATATGGCATTGAATCCGCAGAAAAGGTCCTTATTTTAATCAGGAACCTTTTTAAACAAGGAAAAACGGCAATGAAAGAAAATTTGATCCGCTGCCTCGCTGCATGGGCGGTGACGGGATTTTTTATACTGTCTGCCGCAGGCTGCAGTTTCGGCCAGGAAAAGGAGAACCCGATGATGGAGAATATAAAAGACAATGACAAATATGAACAGGCAACGTTTGCGGGGGGATGTTTCTGGTGCATGGTGGCGCCTTTCGAAGATGCCGGCGGGATTATCGGTATTCAATCGGGGTACGCCGGGGGGGAACATGAAAACCCGTCATACGAAGACGTTGCACGGGGAATGACCGACCACGTGGAAGCGGTCCAGATCACGTACGATCCCGATATTGTCGATTACGAAACCCTGCTGGATGTTTACTGGCGGCAGATAGATCCCACCGATGACGGCGGGTCATTCGTGGATCGGGGGGACCATTACCGCTCCGTGATTTTTTATCATAACGAGCGGCAGAAAGCCGGGGCCATTGCATCCAAAGAGAAACTGGCGGCATCCGGGCTTTTTGATCGGCCAATCGCAACGGAAATCCGCCCCTTTACGACCTTTTACGCGGCTGAAGCGTATCACCAGGATTACCACAAGAAGAATCCTATCCGTTACAAGATCTACCGGTACAATTCCGGGCGGGACCGGTTCATCAAAAATCACTGGGAGGAAAGCAAAAACAACGGCTACGAAAGGCCTTCCGACGAAACGCTGAAAAAAACGCTTACGCCCCTGCAGTTTCACGTGACCCGGGAGGACGGCACCGAGCCCCCGTTTAAAAACGACTTCTGGGACAACAAAAAATCGGGTATTTACGTGGATGTTGTTTCCGGGGAGCCGCTTTTTTCC
>PUOB01000039.1 GCA_003551985.1 Desulfobacteraceae bacterium
GGATGGACCTTGCCGCCACCCCGGCCGATTACGAAGCCGCCATTTTTGCCAGACAAACGGGCGCACACCTGGTCATCGTGGGCACGGCGGAAGCCGCCCGCGGACCCAACCGAATGGGAGAAGACCGGCAAACTTACAAGGGCACAGTGGATCTTCGGGTTATCAATACCCGGACAGGCGAACAATTAACCACCGTGCGGCAGCAGACGATAGCCATCGGCGCGGACCCGGATGCCGCGTCATCCAATGCAATGGCCGATGCTGCGTTCCAGGCCGCAAGACAACTGGCATCAAGGATCGATGGCCTATGGCGGCCGACGCAAGAGCCGGCCGGGGGGATGACCCTTTCGGTTTCCGGCCCGGACATTCTGCCCAACCTTGAGCAATTCCGGCGAACCATCGCCGATTTAAGGGAGGTATCCGATGTGCGGACCATGCGGCTCTCGCCCGATACGGCAAAACTCTGGGTCGATTTCAAGGGCACGCCGGACGAACTGGTGGACACCCTGCTGAAGCAGTCTTACGGCCCGTTTGGCATCAACATCGCGGAAACCGCCCCGGACCATCTGGAAATCGAATTCATCCGGGATTTGACCAATGATATGGGGGATTTATGAAAAATCCGGTCCGCTGGGAAATTCTGTTCGGCATCGCCCTGATTGTTATTGCGGCGGCCCTGCATTTTATCCATTACCTGGTATTTGGCGAAGTATCCCCCCTTCTGTCTTTTTTGGGCAAGAAAATCGCGTTTGTCCCGCTCGAAGTCCTCTTTATCACGCTTATTTTGCACCGGCTTTTGACCATCCATGAACGCAGCGCCCTCAAAAGGAAGATGAACATGCTGTCAGGGGCGTTTTTCAGCGAGATGGGGTCCGACCTGCTAAATATTCTGCAGCAGGCAGCCGTCATGGATCCGGCTCAATCCTCACTGCTCGCGGTTCACAAGGACTGGTCGAAAAAGGATTTTGACCGGGCATGCAAGGCGGTGGACCAAATCGGCATCAAGGTGGAACCCGAACCGGAAACCCTTGAAACAATCAAAAAACTGCTCAACGAAAAGCGGCAGTACCTCTTGCTCATGCTCGGCAGTCCCAATCTCATGGAGCACGAATCGTTCAGCAACATGCTCTGGGCCACGCTCCACCTCGCCGATGAGCTGTCACGGCGGCCGGATATCCACGCACTGCCGCAAAGCGACATCAGCCATCTGAAAAATGACGCCAGGCGGGCCTATCTTAAATTGCTTGCCGAGTGGTTTTCCCACCTCAAGCACCTCAAGGTGGAATACCCGTATCTGTTTTCCCTTGAAATGCGCACCAACCCCTTTGACCCGGAAAGCAGCGTGGTCATTACGCAATAGCCACTGTTTTAAATGACCAATAAACGAAAGGACATCCCATGAAAAATTCCCAGACGCACACCCCTTCCGCCGAATTGCAGGGCCGAACCCAAAAGCTCCAAAAACACCTGTGCGAAAAGGACATCGACGGGGCCCTTATCCTGCAGAACGCCGATCTTTTCTACTTCAGCGGCACCACCCAGCAGGCCAACCTCTATATCCCCTCCGAAGGGGAGGCGGTGCTGATGGTACGAAAGGATGCGGAACGGGCCAAAGCCGAGTCCGCGCTCGCCCAGGTCATCCCCTTTTCAAGCCCCCGTGAAATCCCCGGGCTGCTTGAAGACGCGGGCGTCCCCATGCCCAAAAAAATGGGCATGGAGCTGGACGTGCTGCCTGTGAACCAGTATTTCAGTTTGCAGCGCCTTTTCGGAAAACCCGAAATGGTCGACATCAGCCCGGCCATCCGCCTGATTAGAAGCATCAAGTCCGACTACGAAATCGAGTTGATCCGTAAGTCGGCCGCCATGTCCGACCGGTTGGCCGAGGCGGTACCGTCCATTCTCAAAGAAGGCATGACCGAGGTCGAGCTCGCCGGTCTGATCGAGGCAACGGCCAGGAAATGGGGGCACCAGGGCATCACGCGGATGCGGATGTTCGGCGCGGAGCTTTTCTACGGTCATGTCATGGCGGGACCGGCCGCGGCAACGCCTAGCTACCTCGCCTCCCCCACCGGCGGCGTGGGGCTCAACCCGTCCATTGCCCAGGGATCGAGCATGCAGCCCATCCGGCGAAACGAACCCATCCTGGTGGACGTGGTATTCGCCCTTGACGGCTACCTCTCCGACCACACGCGCATTTTTTCGATCGGTGATCTGCCGGACTTTCTCGTCGACGCCCACAACGCCATGCTGGATATACAACATGCCGTCAAGGCGGCAGCCGTGCCCGGCGCGACCGCGGGCGAGCTTTACGACCTTGCGGTCGCAAAAGCCGGCGAGCACGGCCTGGCCGACCATTTCATGGGCGTGGGAAACCAGCGGATCCGATTTATCGGGCATGGTGTCGGCCTTGAGGTGGACGAGCTGCCCATCCTGGCAAAAGGCCAGTCAATGCCCCTTGAAAAAGGCATGGTCATCGCCCTGGAGCCCAAGGCGATATTTCCGGGCAAAGGGGTGGTGGGGATTGAAAATACCCACGTGGTCACGGACGCCGGACTGGAACAGCTGGGTACGGCGGTCGAGGATATCGTCCGTCTGTAGCCATTATTCAGGGTGGCGCCTGAAGGGCGGGTAGTTTTCGTGCAGGTAGGGCCGGCGGTCCGCCCCCATCCGGAGGCCGTCCAGAATCGCCCGGTCGGTACAGTTGAGGATCATGTGCATCAATTCGCCCCCCCGCAGGAAACCCAGGCTGCCCGAGACCGCGGCAATCTCGTCGAAGCGGGTGACACGGTCCCTTCGAACCATCCCGCCGGCCATGGCAAGGGGCACGGTTTCTCCGGAATGCACCAATCCCGAGCAACTGGGCGTAGAGTGATCCGCCGTGACAACCGCCAGCAGGTCATCCCTTTTTTTGAGCGCGTTTAAAAGCCCCTTAAACCCCGTATCCAAAGCGCTTATGGCCTTTTTCTTTTCAGTGGGGGTTGCGTTGTGGGACACCTCGTCCGGCACTTTCGTGTGGACGTGGATAAAATCGTGGGCGTCATCGTCGATTGCCGCCTGAATGCGGCCGGCCAGGTCCTGTCCCGGCGAGGCGGAGTCTTCGGCCCGGGTGAAGTCAAACCCCAGCGCCATGGCAAGGCCCTTGTAAACGCCGCCGGAAGCGATCATCGCCGGTGTAAACCCCCATTTTTCGGAAAACGGCACCTGCGGCACCCGGCGCCCGGCGCGCTGGGTCAACAGAAAATTACCCCGGATTTCGCCCGCTTTCAATGCCCGGGGCGGTTTTATTTCCCGGAGTCTGTCGTGGCACCACGACAAATACCGGTTCATGGCGTCCGCGGTTCTTGCGGCGCGCACCGGCTCACGGCTTTCCGAAAGCGAAACGATACGGCCGACGGGCATGCCCGCGGTGACCGGGTCGGAATCCGAAATGTCCGGGGAAACATCGCCTTTTATGACCAAAAGCCCGTCATTTCTACCGGTGTGGTGCAACTCGAAAAAGATGCCGTTGGTTTCATAAGGGGTCAGTCGCCGGTAAAACATGTCCAGAAAATCCCGTCCGCCGCTTATTTCGTCCCGGCCGTAGGCCAGGTGCGCGGCGCCTTTGCCGGAAAACCCCACCTGGGACAGGTGCGCCAGGACGATCACGTCCCGGTCGGCAAACGGAACGCCCTCGCCCGCCGCTTCCAGAAACCCCCTTCCGGGAAACGCGGCCCGGTCGTACCCGAACATCAGGTAATGGGCCATCTCGCTGGGCAGGCACTGCCCCGGGAGGGCGGCGTGGTAAATGCCGTTTCCCCCTGCCCGCGCGATCCGGTCCAGGTTCGGTGTATGCGCCGCCGCAAGCGGGGTGCGGTGATCCAGTGCGGCATAGGTGCGGTCCCCGAGACCGTCGAGGAGTACCAGGACAACCTTCATTCGGCTCATGACGGCTTGCTCTCCGATAGGCACCGCGTTATCGTCTGTTTTGCAATACCGGGATGGTCCGGCACCCGGCCCTCAAGGTAGTCACGAATCATGGCATCCGCTGCAGGTCCGGCAAATTCATCGAAGAACCGCATGACGGAAACGGTGTCCATTGCGATAGTGCCCCCGGCGCCTTTGTAGTTACCGGAAAGGCAGCACCCAAGCTGCTCTTTACCCTGCGCCCACGGTATTTCCAGAAGATCTTCAATGGCCCGGTCATCTTCAATTTCAGCCAGGGGCAGGTCGAGCCGGATGCCAAAGCGCTGTATAAAGCGCTGGTAAAAATCAAGGGCTTGGCCTACCTGGTTAATTTTTACCGTGCCGCTGTGTGATTTGCGCTCACCGGCGATGATGGGCACATTGCCCAGCAGGCGGGCGAGCGGCACGCGTATGGCGTGCAGATACAAATGGCATCCGGTACAGGGCGTATAATGCCCGAAAACATGGACCAGGTCGCTTATGAACCGGCCATTGAGGGCGTGCCAGAAGTCCGGGGAACCGACCACCAACAGCGGATGGACCCGGACGCTTGGCAGACACGCGGCCAGGCGGCTTGCCGCCTGCTCGACGCTGCCCCAAAAACCGTACTCCGAGCCGGTATACGCGTATACCGGCAGCAGGTTCCCGTACCCCTTTTCCGAAACGGCGCGCACGGCCGCTGCCACGCTGTCCCGTCCGGCAATTTCCACGATGGCAAGATCGTCCATGGCGCGGTATTGGGCCACCTGCTCTCCGGGGAGCATCCAGCCGGGTAAATCGATGACCCTCTCCGGTTTGTCCCTGAACTCCGCCGCAAGCCGTTCCCGCCTGTTTACCGCCGAATCATCGAATGGCATGCCCACCCCTTTAGCCGGTATTGTCCGATTAACCAGGAATGATAGTACTGTAGTTGGAACATTGATATATCATGCCAGAAGCATGATGAATATCAAAAAATGACCGCTTCGTAAAAGCGCATTCTTCCGGCGCTGGCTGCCATAATAAGGACAATTTTCCCCCGGCGGTCCCGGGTATTGCCCTGGCAACAGCAGGAGAACGCTTATATCTCTATGGCTCGCTTCGACGCGCCC
>PUOB01000346.1 GCA_003551985.1 Desulfobacteraceae bacterium
CAAGTGGCCGTAGATATGCTCAGCGGTCGCCACAGGACCGGCTCAACGGCAACCTGCGCCCATTGCCAGGAAGACACGGATGTCTGCGCCGAGGACCTTTCCGAGAAGCCCTCCGCCGTTATCTGCGTTGTCGACGCAAACAACCTGGAAAGCAGCCTTTACCACCTCTTCCAGGTCATGGAATACAGACTGCCCACGGTGGTCGCGCTCAACCGTATCGACCTGGCCCGGGACAAAAACCTTGACATTGACGTGGACACGCTTTCAGCCGAACTCGGCATACCCGTGGTGCCAATGGTGGCCATTGAAAAAAAGGGCTTTTCAGCGCTCCGGACGACTGTGGCCCGGTTTGTTGAAACCCCCGAAAAACCGCATGCATCATGGGATCCAGGCAGCACTGACCTGTGGAAAAAAGCCGAGGACTTGACCCGAAGGGTCTGCGCATCCGGCAGGGACAAACCTTTATCCAGACGCCGGGCGTGGGGGGAACGGCTGGTACAGCCATGGCCGGGGCTGCCCCTTGCCATTCTCATTTTGCTTTTATCCTTCGCCCTGATCGTGGGCATCGGCATGCAACTGCGACAACTTGTCCTTTTACCCCTGTTCAGGGGCCTGATTATTCCCCAGATCGTTTATGTCGTGGAACTCTTGGTCGCCCCGGGAATCCTCCGCAACATCCTGGTGGGAGAGTACGGCTTTTTGGTCAAGGGGATTGAATGGCCCTTTACCCTGGTCATGCCCTATGTTTTGTCTTTTTACGGCGTTATGGCCGCACTGGAAGACAGCGGGTATCTTCCGAGGCTGGGCGTGCTCCTGGACGGCCTGCTGAACAAAATCGGCTTGCAGGGGTCAAGCATAATCCCGCTGCTTCTGGGATACGGGTGCGGCATTCCCGGCATCCTCGCGGGAAGGGCATTGTCTTCCGGCAAGGAACGGCTGATCATCGCCACCATGATCTGCATGGCCGTCCCGTGCATCTCACAGACCGGCGCCTTTATCGCCATGCTTTCGGAACGCTCGGTCACAGTGGTCCTGGCGGTATTTCTGGTTTCTTTTATAGCCCTGATCCTGTCAGGCGTTATTATGGACAGACTCCTTAAGGGGCCGCGACCCGTAACGATCATGGAAATCCCCGAACTTTTGCCACCAAAGGCCGGCGTGCTGGCCAAAAAAATATGGGTCCGGCTCAAACACTATGTCACCGACGGCGCCCTGCCCATGGTGGTTGCCGTAGGAATAGCGGCCGTTTTGTATGAAACCGGCATCATGGCGGCGGTTGGCAGGTTTCTGAGTCCCCTGGTGGTTCACTGGCTCAGGCTTCCGGAGGAGGCGTCCATCCCGCTTGTTTTGGGGATCATGCGCCGGGAACTGGCCGTCCTCCCCCTGATCGAAATGGACCTCACCACGATGCAGCTTTTCGTGGGCGCGGTTGTGGGCCTTTTTTATGTCCCGTGCATTGCCATCGTCGCCACGCTGGCCAGGGAATTCAGTATCAAAACCGCCTTTTTCATGCTTCTTCTCACCAGCACCACGGCCTTTCTGGTCGGCGGCCTTTTTGCCCGCATGACGTTTCTGTCCTGGATTTTCGTTTAACCGCGAAATGGGGAAAACCCGCTTGACAGATCCTGCGGGATTGTTGCGATGATGCAAATGACGTGTTAGTATTGACAATATGTGCGGGCTCGCTGTGCGTACGATAATGGATAACGGGCAGGAATGCAGGACAGAATTCTATTTTTCAACATCTCACGGAGGCATTATGAACAGCCGGATCGCATCCATTTTAGATCTCAAATATCAACCCGTGGCGCTTTTATGGTCTGATGAAAAGCCTGAAAAAGCGGTGACGTTCAAACAGGGACGCTGGGCGTGCGTGATGTTTTCCTTTGCAGCCGCAGCAAGGGGCAAAACCGCCGCATTCAGCAGGGAGACCTTCGGCTGCTGGGGCGGCGGCGTGGGTCTCGGTTTCGGCAACCGCTATGTGGATTTCCCGGGGGGTGAAGAGTGCTTTCACTATTTTCTCTCCAGTGGAAACAAAAATTCCGAGGTCGGCCGCGCCGTGGGCGAACAGATCGCCCAGGCTTCCGGCACCGAGGGTTTTTACGATGATTTCATGGAGGGGGAGCGCTACCTGAAAGGACCGGAAGAAACCAAAGCCTTTATCGAAAACTTGCCGATTACCGACATCCCCGCCGAGTATGTGATCATGAAACCGCTGGAGCAGGTGAATGAACAAACGGAAAATCTCCGGACGATCACCTTTCTGGTCAATCCGGACCAGCTCTCGGCGCTGGTTGTACTGGCCAACCATGCGAGGAAAAGCTATGAGAACGTGATCATCCCGTTTGCAGCCGGCTGCCAGGCCATCGGTATTCTGCCATACGCGGAGGCCGAAAAAGAAAACCCCCGGGGTGTTGTGGGGCTGGTGGATCTTTCAGCAAGAAAAGCCGTCCGGAAATCCCTCGGCCAGAATGTTTTCAGCTTTTCAATGCCCCTTCCCCTTTTTCACGAGATGGAAAACAACATTGACGGCAGCTTTTTTTTCCGAAACACATGGCAAGCCCTCGCCCCGGAAGACGCCAAAGAATAATGCGGGGCGAACCCAACGTCCATTACCCGGGTGCTTATGACCCGGGAAAATGGCTCCGCAGGAAGACCGCGAAACGCGCCCGCTCGTGGGCCAGTGCGTCCGCCATGGAAACGGTGTCCCGATAATTGATCAAATCCCGCACCACGCCAAGCATCCCGGGGCTGCCTTCACAGATATCCCCGGCGATTTCCATCGCCCGCCCCATGAGGTTTTCATGGGGCACCACCTCATTGACCAGCCCCCAATCAAGGGCGGTTTGCGCATTGATAAACCGGCAGGTAAAAGACATCTGGCGCGCCCGGCGACGTCCCACCGCCTCTTGGAGCAGCTGGGTCATACCCCATCCGGGATGGATGCCGACACGGGCATGGGTATCTGCAAAGGACGCGAGTTCGGAGGCGATCAGAAAATCGCAGTTCAAGGCAAGCTCAAATCCGCCGGTGATGGCATGACCGTTGATGGCGCCGATTATCGGCTTTTTGCAGGCCGCAAACAAGTCCGGCATATCCGACCCGTCTTCCCGGGGGTCAAAAAGGTTTTCCTTGTCAAGAACCGCCAGGTCGAGCCCGGAGCAGAATGATTTCCCCTCCCCCGTGATAATCACGACCCGGATGGTTTCGTCGCGGGAAACGTTTTCCAGGCTCTCATAGAGCCCCGCCAACAGGGCCTGGTTAATGGCATTGCGGCGTTCAGGGCGGTTCAGGGTAATGACCGCAACGTGATTTTCAACACGAAACAGGACAGGATCGTTCATTTACGGTTAATCTCCTTGTATAGGTGACAGGGTTGAACAACAATACTAACAAATGATTATTATGTTGCTAATGAAATAATAAGCGTTTATAATGTATACTACAATGGAGAGGCGTTGGATTCTCTCTATTATTGGGATACCGGCGGGATACCGGCATTCGGCCGAAGAAGACAATCAATTATTGTTTAAAACCTGCAGCACAAAAAATTGAGAAGGAGCTCAACATGAAAAAGATGAGACAAAAGGCAAAACTGCTGGTTATGCTCGGACTGCTTGCATTTGTTCCGCTATTTATGGGATGTGCCACTGCCTATCCCGTCGGCAGCCTTTACACGGAAGTAAAACTGCCGGTCGCCACGGGAACGGATGCCGAATCCTTGAAATCCGGGACTTCCGAGTGCATGAGCATCCTTGGCCTCCTGGCAACCGGTGACGCCAGCCTCGATACGGCCATGCGAAACGGCGATATCACCAAAATCAGCCATGTGGACTGGGAAGCCAGAAACATCCTGGGCATTATCGGGAATTACAAGCTCACCGTTTACGGTGAATAGTCATTCGTGTCCATCCGGAAATGAGAAAATTTGTTCCCGTTCTTCAAGGACGACGACAGCAGATTGACCATTTCCGGATAGGCACGCATTAAGCAGATCTCTTTGTTTTTGCAATATACCCGAATGCCGATCCCGCTATCTCTGAAAAAACAGCGTAAGTCATGCCCGAAAGCCGGAATGTCGACTTTCCAGACTTTCGGGCATCGGCTGCTTGCAGGTTATGACGGTAAACACATGGCCGACGTCTACCGGGCATACATTTCTTCTATCTCGTTTTCGAAGTTTTTGACCACTTCCCGCCGCTTTAACTTCATGGTCTGCGTCAACATCCCGTTTTCAACAGTGAAATCCTCTTTTAAAAACATGAACTTCTTGGGAATTTCGTACCCGCCAAAAGTTTTTCGCAAGTGACGGGTGATTTCCTCTTCGACCATCTTCGTAAATGCCTCGTTGGCCACCAGGTCCCCGGGTTTTCCGGACACGCCGTTTTTCTCCGCCCAGCGGGCCGCCACTTCAAAGTCGGGGATCACCAGACACACGTTGTAGGGCTTGCCGTCGCCGTAAATCGTGGCATTGGCGACCGGGGGAAGCAGCTTGATCTCCTCTTCGATGACCGCAGGGAATACGTATTTTCCATTGGAAAGCTTATACTGTTCCTTGATCCGCCCGGTAATCCACAGAAAACCGTCTTCATCAAACATTCCCCGGTCCCCCGTGCGAAACCCGCCGTCCGGCATAATAACCTCGGCGGTCGCCTCCGGTTTATTGTGATACCCCTGCATCACGTTCGGGCCGTATACAACGATTTCCCCATCAACGGCCCCGTCTTCAACCACCGACTGGTCGATCACGACCTTCTGTCCCGCCAGGACCTTCCCGACACTGCCGATCCGCCAGGCGCTGCTGCAGTTCATGGTGACCGCCGGTGACGTTTCCGTCAACCCGTAACAATCATAAATGGGAATTCCCAGATCAGAGAAGAACAAGCCGATTTCCTTGTTCATGGCGGCGCTGGCGGTCAGGGCGCCCTGTACCCGGCCGCCCATCGCCTCTTTTACTTTCGAGAAAACGAGTTTTCCCAAGAGTTTGCTCTTGAAATTGA
>PUOB01000157.1 GCA_003551985.1 Desulfobacteraceae bacterium
AATTGTTGGACCGGTTGGGCGTCATGTCGATTAAATTTTCCTCGCCAACGACGGCCTTCACGACATACCGCAGATCCTCGGCAATGGGATCGCCGTAGCTTTTCCGGACGATCTGGCAGGGATCCTGGACGGTGAACTTGATTTTTAAATCTTTGTTCCAGTCCGAATTGACCTTGAGCCTGCCTTCCCGGATCCATTTGGCATAGTATTCGTAGATGTTTTTAACGTCAAAGTTGTGTTCCATGTTGAATTTTTGCAGTCCGGCCCGGACTGCGAAAGTGATATGCCCTCACTCGGTGTTGAGGTATGTCTTGCACCCCAGTTTGTGGGTCTGGTCCGTGGCCACCGTCAAGAGATGCTTCCATGATTTGTCGTCGGCCAGAAACAGGCAGTAATTTTCACCGCCCCACCCCTTTGATCCGTAGGTCCAGCTGACGCCGGCCGTGTGGAGGATTTTCCAGAGGGGGACCATCTCGTCGGGTTCGGTAACGGGCTCCCTGGAATTCTGGTTCAGGAAAAATTCGGCGCCCTCCTTGTCGATAGGGGCTTCCATGTCCGCGAATTCCGGCTGGGCTTCACGGTATTCCTCCAGGACATCGTTGACCACGAACTCGAAGTCTTCGACAGAGGTGCCCATGGCGCTGCATGTTTCTGTTTTTATAGCAAGATCGCACGAGCCCAGGATGCCTTTCGGCCTGTCCTCACGTGGCCAGGTCGCACGCGTATTGAAAATAAGCTGCGGAATGTTGATCTGCATGGGGCAGACGTAGATGCAGCGCTGGCACATGGTGCACATCCAGGCCCATTTTGAATGGGTCACTTCTTCATCCATGCCGAGTGCGCACATGCGCAAAAATTTGCGCGGATCCATGTTTTCAAGCCCCGTTGCGGGGCATCCGGACGAACAGGCGCCGCAGGTCAGGCAAAGGTCAAGGTTGCCGCCTTCCGGCAGAATCTCCTTGACCTTGTCCATAAACCGGCTTTTTTTCTTGCCGCCCAGCACTATGGTGGTTTCTGTCATTGAGGCCCTCCTGATACGGTTATTTATTTGGCATTCAGCGCCCTGCTTAAAACAGGCAACACCGTTCTTGTCCGTTCTTATCCGGGCATATACCCAAATTAGTGAAAAGGTTTTATCCTTGTCAAGATAATTCTCGTAATATGGCCCCGATCAAAGGACAATTTCACTCCGGGGCCGCTGTCCGCTGCCGCCTGAAAAAAATTGATCCTTGTTTTTCTTGACTTTGCGTTCGGCTGTTCATAAAATACCCGGTAGCAGTGCAGATGCTTTATTTCAGGCTCTTTTGTTGGCGTTGCTTTTATACGGATCTTCTTGCGAAAACGATTGTTAACCTGATTGGCCCTCCAGACATTAGAAAATTTGTTCCCGTTCAAGGACGGCGGTCCCGCCATGGCGGAAGCGCCTGATAACTCATAAGACAAAAATCCAACGTTTCGTTCAGTCATTAAATATCGGGAGGATAAACAATGAGCATCAATGTGATCATGGTTGTCGGGGCCGGACAGATGGGAAACGGCATCGCCCAGGTCGCTGCCCAATCCGGCTGCACCGTGTATATGAACGACATTTCAAAGGAGATTGTGGATAATGGAATGGCCACAATCGCCAAAAACCTTGACCGGATGATCAAAAAGGAAAAAATCACGGAACCCGAAAAAGATGCGATAATGGGCCGGATATCGCCGGTGACGGATTTCAGTGCGGCCGAAGGGTGCGATCTCATGGTCGAAGCGGTGGTGGAGAAAATGGAAATCAAGGCGAAGATCTTCGGGGAAATTGACCGCATCGCTCCCCCGCATGCCATTCTCGCCAGCAATACGTCTTCTTTGCCCATAACCGGTATTGCCGCGTGCACCAACCGGCCGGAAAAGGTGATCGGGATGCATTTTATGAATCCCGTGCCGGTCATGAAGCTGGTGGAAGTGATCAACGGCCTTGCAACGGACCCGTCGGTGACGGCGGCCATCCGGGAAGCAGCCGAATCCATGGGCAAAATTCCCGTTGAATGCCGGGATGTCCCCGGTTTTGTTTCCAACCGGGTGCTCATGGTGATGCTAAACGAAGCCCTCTGGGAGCTCTACGAAGGGGTGGCCACGGCCGAGGGCATCGATCAGATCATGAAGCTCGGAATGAATCATCCCATGGGACCGCTTGCCCTTGCGGATCTGATCGGTCTGGACACGGTGCTGTCCATCCTGGAGGTTCTCCAGGATGGCTACGGCGATCCCAAGTATCGCCCGTGCCCGCTTTTGAAATCCTACGTAAGTGCGGGCTGGCTTGGCCGTAAAACCGGCAGGGGTATATACGACTACAGCGGATAAGCCGACGGCCGCAGGGTCCTAAGATCTTTTACACAGAGGTTGCAGAGAATGGAGCTTACCCGGGAACAGCTGATGATACAGAAGATGGCCAGGGAATTTGCGCGCAAGGATCTTTCCGCCATGGCGGCCGAGCGTGACCTGAAGCATGAATACCCTGCGGAAAGCCTGAGGCAAATGGGCAAACTGGGCCTTCTGGGAATGCTCGTGCCGGAGGAATACGGCGGCGAGGCCATGGATACGGTCTCTTACGCCCTGGCCATGACTGAAATCGCTTATGCATGCGCTTCAACGGCCGTGATCATGTCCGTGCACAATTCCATATGCTGCGGCAGCCTGCTCCGATTCGGGACCCAGGCGCAGCGGGAACGATACCTGGTTCCCATGGCGAAGGGCGACATCATCGGCTCTTTTGCCCTCTCCGAGCCCGAGGCGGGCTCCGACCCGGCATCGATGGAAGCCACCGCCCAAAAGCAGTGGGACCATTATATTTTGAACGGTACAAAGCGATGGATTACCGGGGGGGCGACTTCCGGGTTGTTCATTGTTTTGGCAAAGACGGATCCGGATGCCGGCCACAAGGGTATTTCCGCATTCCTGGTGACAAAAGATATGCCGGGATTCGAAACGGGTCGGCTGGAGGACAAGATGGGGCAGTGCGCATCGGATACCACCGATATTTTGCTTTCCAACTGCAAGGTGCCGGCGGACCACCTTCTGGGCGAAGAGGGGGACGGTTTTGTCGTTGCCATGTCGGGGCTGGATGACGGCCGTATCGGAATTGCCGCCCTGTCTTTGGGACTTGGCCAGGCGGCACTGGACCAGGCGGTTGAATATTCTAAAAACCGTGTGCAGTTCGGACGGCCCATCGCCGATAACCAGGGACTCCGGTGGATGATTGCCGATATGGCAACCGACGTGGAAGCATCGCGCTTGCTGGTTTTGAATGCGGCCGCAAAAAAGGACCGGGGGGAAAAATGCAGCAAGGAGGCATCCATGGCCAAGCTGCACGCATCGGAAATGGCCAACCGCGTTGCCGGGCAGGCCATTCAGATCCACGGCGGATACGGGTATACCCGGGAATTTCCCGTAGAACGCTTTTACAGGGATGCCAGGGTTCTGACGATTTACGAGGGAACCTCCCAGATCCAGAAAATCGTTATCGCCAACCATGTGATTGGGGACAGGAAAAAAAAGAAAAAGAAGTGACGGACGGCTTTGTAAACCGTCCAATATCTGCGTTACGCACAATCCCTCAGAATTTCACGTACACTTAAGTACGCTGCATTCTTCGGGATTGCGCAAGCCTTGATCTTGAACGGTTTACTTTGCCGTCCAAAAGCGATTTTCAGGGACGGGAAAACTAAAATTTTTGCGCAATAAAGAAAAACTACTTGTTAACAGCTGTTTTTTACGTTAACGTTAAAAACGTTTTCAGCATCCCTATTCCAACTACCGTCTACAGGGCCGGCTTTTTGCGAAGAAGGAAATCAGTCGAAACGCAGCACCCCGTTGTTCCGGGAACAATCGTTCAGGAGCAATCGCTGCAATCACCAACCAAAGGATTTCGACATGAAATACGAAACGCTTCTACTGGAACAACGCGAAAAGATCGGCTTTATCACCTTAAACCGCCCCAAGCAGCTCAACACCTTCAATACCGTTCTGGCCGGGGAGCTCAACCACGCCCTTGATGCATATGAAGCCGACCCCGATGTCCGGGTTGTCGTGATCCGCGGTGAAGGCAAAGCGTTTTGCGCCGGCATTGATGTGAACGAACTGGCGGGAAAGCAGTGCCTGGAGTATTATCACTGGGTCGGCCGCATGGAGGAGATGGCCCTGCGGATTTCAAGGATGGGGACCCCTGTTATCGCCAGTGTCCATGACCTTGCGATTGCAAACGGGATTGCCATCGTGGCGGCAGCGGATCTGGCCGTGGCCGCAGCCGGTGCCCGTTTCGGCGCCACGGCCGTAAACATAGGGCTCTTCTGCATGGGGCCCGCCGTGCCGCTCGCCCGGAACCTCGGACGGAAAAAAGCCCTGGAGCTGCTCCTCACCGGGGATATGATCGATGCGGAGGAAGCGTATCGGATCGGGCTGGTCAACAAGGTGGTGCCGCCAGCGGAACTGGCGGCGGAGACCAACGCGCTTGCCGCAAAACTGGCCCAAAAGAGCCCGCTTGCGCTCCAGCTTGGAAAGAAGTCCTTCTATAAAATGCAGGACCTGGAATACGGAAAGGCTTTGGAAATGGCCAACAACCATTTCGCCCTGCTGTGCAGCTCCGAAGATGCGCATGAGGGTGTCGATGCGTTTTTGAACAAGCGCACACCGACTTGGAAAATGAAGTAGTTCAGTCAGCCGCGGCTGTTTCGCCTTAATCTCAATCGAAAGGGGGGCTTTGTGCGGGTATTGTCGTAACAATTTATAAACATCGTTTACAATAAAGACTGAAAATCTTTCAAAAGAGCAAAGGTTTTTTTATTGAGGTCTGTTTAAAACGCAAAAGGACAAGGAGGGCATTGATGAGCATGGAAAATTATTACAAGGAGGCAATGAAGCTCAATACCATTGAAAACATGGATGAGCGGCGGGAGGCGGCAAAGGCGTTTTTCGAAAAGCTCAATCATGCCGAGCTGCCCGGAACATTCAACTGGGTTGA
>PUOB01000329.1 GCA_003551985.1 Desulfobacteraceae bacterium
CCTTGGCCCAATCCGCCTCGAAAGAGGTTACATTCTCGACCGGAAGGAAGACGAGGATACCGGCAGATGGGAGTTTTCCATCGGCGGCGCATTTTGATGCCATCCTGCAAGGGATATCTGGTGTGGGCACGTATTATTTTATTTCCAGGAGAGGAATAATGAAAAGGGCACCATTTATATGCGTATTTGCGGTCATCTGCCTGTTTATCGCAGCCGTTCCGGTTTCCGGTGCGGAAGCGGGTAAAATAGGCATCATCGACTTTCAAAAGCTTCTTTTGGAATCGGATGCGGGCAAGGCGATACAGGCTGAAATCCAGCGAAAGGGGCGGTCCATGGAGTCGGGCTTAAGAAAGCTGGGTGATGAAATCGAGTCCATGATGGAACAATTGCAGCGCGGCGCGATGGTGATGAGTCCGGAGCGTCGGGAGCAGCAGCAGCGGGAACTGGAAATACGCCGGTATGATTTTCAGGCCATGCAGCAGAAATACCAGTACGAATTCAGGGAAATGGAAGCCATGCTGGTTGAACAGTTCAGGGACGAAGTCTTTGCCATCGCGGAAACCCTTGGCAAGCAGGAAGGCTATATCCTGATCATCGAAAGAAACGCGGCCATCTATTTTCCGAGCACCATTGATCTTACCGACAAGGTGATACAGGTTTACAATGAACAATTTGGGGGGTAGGTTTTCGGTTGTAAGTTGCAGGTTGTAAGTTGTAGGTGGTAGGTGGCGGGATGCCGTCTGAAACCGATGTTTTACGAGACTGTCAAGAGATGAACGATAATAATGAAAAGATACCGGTTTCTCGTCTTGCCGGGCATGTCGGTGGAGACGTCGTGGGAGATCCGGAAAAACCTATATACGGCGCGGCCCCCTTTGAGCATGCCGAAGAAGGCGTCATTACCTTTGCGGACAAGCCGGCTCTGCTGAAAAAACTGGGCGAATGCCGAGCCGGCGCCGTCATCGTGCCCGAAACCTGCGATCAATGGTCCCCTGCCGTTTTGATCCGCCATAAATCCCCGAGGCTTGCCTTTGCAAAGATCATGGCGATGTTTTCTCCCCGCAGGCTGTCGTTTTCAGGCATCAGCCCCATGGCGGCCATCGGCCGGCGGTTTGGCTGCGGTGATGCAGTGGCGGTGGGTGCGAATGCGTTTATCGGCGATGATGTCGTTTTGGGCGACCGGGTAATCATCCATCCCGGCGTCTATATCGGGGATGGCGTTCAAATCGGGGCGGATACGCAGATTTTCCCCAATGTCACCGTCATGGACCAGTGCATTATCGGAAAGCACGTGGTCATCCATTCCGGTACGGTTATCGGCAGCGACGGATACGGTTTTACCCCGGACGGCGAAACGCATCATAAAATTCCGCAGACGGGCATTGTGGAAATCGAAGATGACGTGGAGATCGGCGCGTGCAACACCATCGACCGTGCCACGTTCGGACGGACCCTTATAAAACAGGGCGTGAAGACGGACAACCAGGTGCATATCGCCCACAACGTGACTGTGGGCGCGCACACCATAATCGTGGCCCAGGTGGGAATCGCCGGGAGCGCAACGATCGGCAGCCATGTCACCATCGCCGGGCAGGCCGGTATCGGCGGGCACATTGAAATCGGCGACAATGCGATCATCGGTCCCCAGGCGGGCGTGGCCAGGACAACAGCCGCCGGGAGGGTGGTATCCGGAACTCCGGAGATGGACCACCGCGTGTGGCTCCGGGTGCAGCGCGTGATTCCCCGGCTGCCCGAGCTTAAAAAGCAGGTGCATGAAATGGAAAAAAAGCTCAAGTCCCTGGAGGAAGCGATCCATTCCAAAAGAGATCCGGAATAATGACAAAACACTACGATATCGATTCGATCTGCCGCATTTTGCCCCACCGCTATCCTTTTTTGCTCGTTGACAGGGTTTTTGAGGTGATACCGGATGAGCGCATCCGGGCGTTGAAAAACGTGACGATAAACGAGCCCTTTTTCACCGGTCATTTCCCCGGAAATCCCGTGATGCCGGGCGTTTTGATCATAGAGGGGATGGTACAGGCCGCCGCCCTGCTCCTTGCCGAGACACTTCCGGCGGAAAAACACGGCAATGTCTGTTTTTCCGGAATTGACAAGGCCCGGTTCCGTAAAGTGGTCATTCCGGGGGACCAGCTTGTTTACGAGGTTGAGATGGTGCGTCGGCATACGCGCGGCGTTATAATGAATGCCAGGGCCGCGGTGGACGGCCATCGCGCGGCTGAAGCGCAGTTTCTGGCTATAATCGGAGGAGAATGATGATTCATCCGACGGCAATTATCGATCCAAAGGCTGAAATTGATGAAAACGTCACGGTCGGCCCGTATTCCATTATCAATAAAAATGTATACATCGCATCCGGGACCGTTATCGGTTCCCATGTCACCATTGATTCCTATACGGATATCGGCCCCGACTGCCGGATATTTCAATATGCCTCCATCGGCACGGTCCCGCAAGCGGTCAAGTTCAAGGGCGAGACCAGTTACCTGAAAATCGGCCGCAATACCATTATCCGGGAGTTTGCCACTCTGAACCGGGGGACCGAGTTCGGGGGAGGCGTAACGGAAGTCGGGGCGGATAACTTCCTGATGGCCTATACCCATATCGCCCATGACTGCAAGACCGGCAAAGGGGTTATCATGGCCAATAACGCAACCCTTGCCGGGCACATCGTTATCGGGGATCATGTCATTATCGGGGGATTGGTGGCGGTCCATCAGTTTGTCCGGATCGGCGAGTATGCCTATATCGGCGGGAAATCCGCATTGACCAAGGATATTCCGCCATACGTGATCGCGGCCGGAGACCGTGCGAGCCTGCACGGCTTGAACAAAGTGGGCTTGCGGCGGCACCAGTTTTCCGAGCATACCATCAGTGAGCTGAAAAAAGCCTACAGGATTATATTCCGGATCGGGCTGACGGTCAACGAAGCCGTGGAAAGGGTTTTGGCGGAAGTCGAAAACCTTCCGGAAGTCAAAAACTTCGCCGGTTTTATCAAAAACACCCAGCGGGGCATTACCCGGTAATTGCTTATGGATAACGCGGGGGAAAAGATCGGGTTGATCGCCGGCGGCGGTCCGTTCCCCGTACTTTTTGCACAAAAAGCACGGGAAAGGGGATTTGAGGTCCATGCGGTCGGGTTTTACAATGAAACCGACAACCTGCTTTCCGATCACGTGACGGACATGGAAACCGTCCATCTCGGGCAGGTCGGGCGCTTGATCGGTTTTTTCAAAAAACGGCGGATCAGATCCGCCGTAATGGTCGGGGCCATTAAAAAACCGACATCCGTTATGGGCATTAAGCCCGATATCAAAGCCCTCGCCATGTATGCCCGCATGCGTAAAAACACGCACGATGACCGCGTTTTACGAATGGTTGCCGATACCTTGGAAAAAGAGGGGATCACGGTTCGGCCCTCCACTTTCCTGATGCCGGAGCTGCTTTCCGGACCGGGACGCTGGACCCGGCGCAAACCGACCCGGCAGGAAAAAAGCGATATCCGCCTGGGCTGGAAAATGGCAAAGGCGATCGGGGCGCTTGATATCGGCCAGTGCGTTGTTGTGGGAAACGGTATGGTGCTGGCGGTTGAAGCGGTAGACGGTACGGACAGCACCATTCAACGGGGAGGGGCGCTTGCCGGGGGGGCAAGCGCTGTTTTGGTCAAGGTTTTCAAGCCTATTCAGGATTTTCGGTTCGACGTGCCGGCCATTGGCGCACAGACCATATCGACCATGCATGAATCGGGCGTCCGCGTACTGGCACTGGAAGCCGGGCGGTCGGTTGTTTTCGACAGGGCCCGAATGATCGCCCTGGCCGACCAATACGATATTACCATTATCGGCCTGACCGATGAGCAGATGGGAGGCGAAGGAAAAGCATGATCCATTCAACGCAAAACAGGATACGGGCGGGCGTTGTGGGAGTGGGCCACCTGGGCCGGTGGCATGCCGAGAAATATGCCGGCCTGGATAACGTGGATCTGGTTGCCGTTGCGGATACGGATGCGGCGCAGGCAAACGCCGTGGCAGAAAAGCTCGGCACACGCGCCTGCACCGATTACCGGGAGTTGATTGGCGATGTGGATGCGGTCAGCATTGCCGTTCCCACGGGGTTGCATTACGAAGTGGCAAAGGTGTTTCTGGAAAGCGGCGTGGACGTGCTCATTGAAAAGCCCATAACGACGACAGTAAAACAGGCCGACGAGTTGATCGCCATCGCCGCGGATCAAGAAAAAATTATACAGGTCGGCCATTTGGAACGATTCAACCCCGCGGTTGTTGCGGTGCGCGACCTGGTTTCCCGTCCCGTGTTCATCGAGTCCAACCGGTTGAGCGTATACCAGCCCCGCGGCACCGATGTCAGCGTTGTTCATGATTTGATGATCCATGACATCGACCTGATTCTTCATTTTGTCAAATCCGATATCCGCTATTGCAATGCACTGGGTACCCCCCTTGTATCGGACAGCGTCGACATCGCCAACGCCCACATCGAGTTTGCAAACGGGGCGGTGGCCAATGTCACGGCCAGCCGGATATCCGGCAAAACCGAGCGAAAGATAAGGCTTTTTCAGAAAGACGGCTACATTTCCATTGATTTTGCCAACCGTTCGATCATCCATATCCGCCAGGCGGGCGACGGGGAGGAAAACTGCCCGATACCGGGGATGCACATGGAAACCAGAAGCTTCGAGCAGGCGGATGCGTTAAGGGACGAAATCATTTCGTTTGTCCATGCGGTGGAAACACGAAGCGAACCCCAGGTTTCCGGCCGGATGGGCAGGGATGCGCTGAGCCTGGCCGTTGACATCATCGGACAGATCGATGCGGCCATGGCGAAGGTGGGGTAAGTTGTTGACGACTTCGTAAAAAGTCCAATATCTGCGTTACGCGCGATTTCCGAAGAAATTCACGTACGCTAAGTACGCTCAATTCTTCGAAAATCGCGCAAGCCTTGATCTTGGCCTTTTTACAA
>PUOB01000213.1 GCA_003551985.1 Desulfobacteraceae bacterium
AACTTTCACCCGTAGGGGCGAAAAATCTTTCGCCCATTACCCGTAACAGCGCTTTTAAAGGAATACGCATGGGAATTCGTTCACTTTCCGTCCTGGATGGACGCTACAGTCATTATACCGACGCAATCGTCGATATCTTCTCCGAATACGGGCTCATCAAAAGCCGGGTGTATGTCGAAACCCGCTGGCTCAGGTTTTTATTGTCCGAGCTTGAACCGGCCCAGGCCGATGACAGTCTCATGGCCTTCATAGACGGTATTTATGACCGCTTTGACGCCGACGGCGCCCGTGCTGTAAAGGCCATAGAGGCGGAAACCAACCATGATGTGAAAGCCGTGGAGTATTACATAAAGCAGCAGCTAATCGATGGGGGGTATGGGGAGGTCAAGGAATGGGTTCATTTTGCCTGTACTTCCGACGATATCAACAATACATCCTACGGCCTGATGCTGAAAGCGGGAAGGGCCCATCTGGCGGAACTGTCAAGGGAGGTTCAGGAAAAACTGGAGCAAATGGCCCTGGCATACAAGGGGGTGCCGATGATGGCAAGAACCCACGGCCAGCCGGCAACCCCTACCACTGTGGGCAAGGAGATAATCAATTTCGCGTGGCGGATCCGGATGGAGGTGGACGCCCTTGAAGCCCTGGCCATTTCCGGCAAGATGAACGGTGCCTCCGGCAATTTCAATGCACACCATTTCGTACTGCCTGAAATCGACTGGATAGCTGCCAGTCAACGGTTTTTGCGCGATTACCTGGGTCTTGAACCCCTGCTCTACACGACCCAGATAAATCCGTCCAACCACATGGCCGCGATTTTGCACGCCATGGTGCGCATTGCCGCCGTGGTTATCGATCTGGACCGGGATATGTGGGGGTATATATCCCTTGGCTATTTTACCCAGAAATTAAAGGATGGCGAGGTGGGCTCGTCCACCATGCCGCACAAGGTAAACCCCATTGATTTTGAAAATTCCGAAGGCAATATGGGCATTGCCATTTCAATGATGGAGCATATGGCCGTGAAATTGCTGAAGTCCCGGTTTCAAAGGGACCTTAGCGATAGTACCGTATTGCGTAATTTAGGCGTGTTGTTCGGATATCTCACGGTGGGGTTGAAAAGCACGCTAAAAGGCTTGAACAAGCTTGAGGTCAACCATGCCGTTATTGAAAAAGACCTGGCGGATAACCTTGAGCTGCTTGCCGAGCCGATACAGACGGCCATGCGGTTCTACGGTGAAAGCCGGCCCTATGAGAAACTCAAAACACTGACGCGCGGCAGAAAAATTTCCCGTGACGATCTTGAAGCGTTTCTGGATACCCTTGAAAGCTTGCCCGCGTCCGTAAAGGAAAACCTTGCCGGGATGCATCCGGCCGCGTATACAGGGCTTGCCGAAAAGCTGGTGGAGAGATATTTTTCGAACCTGGATTAGGCCGTCGGGTGCGCCTTTGTCGTCAAGCTGTTCTCCGGGGGTACCGGAAAACCCGCGGGCATGGAAAGGTATTGACTTTATGGTTTAAATTCAATAAGAAAAAAGTTATGGGCAGGCAAACGGCGTAACTTGGGCGTAACTTGGTTCGGCGTGATAAGTTGCCCTGTTTTCTAAAAATGCTTGCACATCTGCCAAGATTCCTTTTTGGGCAGGCAATCGCTTTTTTCAACCGCCCGTTCATGTTTTACTGTTCATTCACGATTTTGCTTCGGGCGCGTTATTTTTATTTGCTTAAAATCTTTAAATAGTTTAAGAATACTTGTATTCACATAAAAAAAATGATGACCCGGTCAATTCTGTTGCAGCCTTGGGGATCCATGCCTTTTTATATGGGAAAGGTTATCCGGCTGGGAGAGTATATCCGGCGCCTGAATGAAACGCATCGTATTGTTTCAGGCGCTTATTATAAGGTGGTCGGCTTTTATAAAAAGGGGTGATGAGTCATGGATTTTACAATTGATTTTACTAAAGAGCAGATCGAGACGATAGAAAAAGTGCTGGAAGAAGAGCTTATAGAGCTCGGGGTGCAAAGCGTTATCCTCATGGACCTTGCCGGAAACGTCATCGTCAACCTTGATAGTGGAGAAACCAGCCACGACGTGTTTTCCCTTGCGGCCCTGGCCGCGGGCAACTACGGCGCCGTCAGTGCCATGGCCAATATTATCGGGGAGCAGGAGTTTTCACTCCTTTTCCATAAAGGGGAGGAGGAAAGCATTCATTTCAGTAAAGTGGTGGACGATCTGCTTCTTTTGACAATTTTCAACAAAAATGTATCCCTGGGCTTTCTGCGGCTGAAAGTGGCCGAAGCCGTCAAGCGGATACAGTTGCTGGTTTGACATGCCATGGAATAGTCCGATGGTTTTCTCTTAACAGGCCGTCTCCTTTCCCATGCCACACCCGGGGTCATGCGAGCCCGGGGAAAGGCGGCCTGATATGCATCAGCAGCGGGTTCTAATTTTTAATCGTTTCGGAGGACGGTGACTTGGCATTAATTAATCCGAAAAAGCGGGAGGTCCAGGTAAAAATTGTTTATTACGGCCCCGGCCGCGGCGGAAAAACAACAAACCTTGAATATATTAACCGGAAATTCAAAAAAAGAATCTTAAGTGAAATGGTAACGGTCAAGACCTATGGGGACCGCACCTTGTTTTTCGACTTTCTGCCCTTCGACATGGGGGAAATCAAGGGACACAGCATCAAGATTCAGCTTTACACCGTTCCCGGGCAGGTCAAGTATAACGCCACCCGGCGGCTCGTCTTGAGAGGCGTCGACGGCATTGTTTTCGTGGCGGACTCGATGGACCTCAGGCGGGAAATGAATGTCCGTTCGCTCGAGAACCTCAAGGAAAACCTTGAATCATTTAACAAGAAAATTACCAACATCCCTCTTGTCATGCAATACAACAAGCGCGACCTTTCCGATGAAGGCATCCCTATTTTACCGGTCGAAACCATGCAGAAAGACCTGAACAGCCAGCTCAACGCCCCGTATTTTCCGGCAAGCGCGGTGAGCGGTGACAATGTTACCGCAACCATGAAAAAGATCATCGCATTCACGGTGAGTTCACTTAGAAAAAAACTGCAATAGGAGGACAATCCATTGTCTACAACGGAGGATAACGGAGACCTTGGCGCCGAAGTAACAAGCCGGCTTGACGAGTTGTTTGCGGAAGAAGACGATGAAATGGACGCTGCAGACACCCAGGTTGATGCGGCACCGGAAGGACAACAGGCCCGCGAACCCGGAGAAGTGCCTCCACGGGAAGAAGAGCCGATTGCTGTCGCTTTTTCAGCCGAACCGGAGCAGGATTTTGCACGGTCCGTTGGGGATGATCCGTCCATAAACAAGCTGAAAGCCCTTGTTACGGAAATAGACTGGGAGATAACCGACGAGGTGATGCGCGGTTTTCTCAATGAGGTGGATCTTCTCAAGGAAAAATACCGGCATGATCCGATATTATTGATGTATATGAGGCTGCACGAATCCATCGGAAAATATATCAAGGCGAGAAAAGCCCGTGCGCATTCGGAGGCCATACGATTCATTACTTCTGTTTTTAATTCTTTTGAAAAGGTCGTCAACGCGCCCGATATGCCCACCGGCCAGAAAAAGAAACTGCTTTCCGTTGAAATGCAGGCGTTTAAATCCTTGAAGCAGAAATTAAGCGGACGGAAACCGGCCGAACGAAAGGTATCACCGACCCCCGACGGTCGAGCACCGGAAGCACCCGTCAAGCTCGAAAACAAGGAAGCAATTGACCATCTTGCCGAATATATTGTGCAGAAGATAAAACTATCGATAAGGGAAGAGTTCGAAAAAATAAGGCGGGAGATGGAAAAATACCGACCTTAAGAGATGGGACGCGGGTATTTCGGGTTTTGATCGGGCCAAAAAATATTACGGAGGCATCATACATGGCGGATATATTTTCGGGAGACATTTCCAGGTTGGTTTTGAAACGTACGGTCAGGGCGGATATGGGGGAGGTTTCACTGGATAGCCAGATGCTCAATGTGCTGATGGAAATGGATGGAAAGAAAACGCTCGGTCAGGTTGCACAATCCCTTAATATGAACATGAAGACCTTGCGGGAGATTGCAAAGCGAATCCACCAGATGCAGCTTTGCGAACAGGCGGCCGAATCGGTGCCGCTGCTGGGCCGGGATTTTTTCAATGTACTTTCCAGCGAACTTTCAAAAGCGATGGGCCCCATCGCCGATGTCGTTATCGAAGATGAAATCGCTGATATGGGTGAAAGCCGGGATCGTTTTCCCGCACACCGGGCCGCCGAGCTTGTGGATGTTCTGGCGCGGCAGATCCTTAGAGAAGAACGCAAGGTCGCGTTCCAGCAGGAGATGGTAAAAAAGTTAAGGGAAATCAGCGCTTAATTATAATTGACAGCTCATTTTTTAGTGGCCGGACGAAAGCCAGGATTTTTTGTTCAGTCCCTGTTTATCAAAAATTATAGAAAAGGCAGCATATTCCAGGTGAAGCCAATTTCTTTAGTAAGGAGGAGTGTCTCATGACGGTGATTTGCGAGGAGTGCGGTAAAGTTTACCATGTGGACCCTGATAAATTAGAGAAGTATAAGGCCAAAAACGTCAAGGTCCGGTGTGGTGAATGCCACCATGTAACAAGATTGTCGACCCTTGTTGATACAACCCCCGGTCCTGCCCCGCGTTGGCCCGGAGACCGGATGATAGAGGAGCGGCGGCAGGATGAAGGGGTAGATGCCGCCGAAGAGCGTGCAGAACCGGCGGAAACCACAGCGGCTGAACCTTCAAGGAGGATTACAGGATCGGGTCACAGGCAGGGTTTCATCGGTTTGCGTGGCAAGATGTTTCTGCTGTTCTTTTTGGTGCCAATCATCCTGATCGCCGTATCAGGCGCCTTTTCCCAGTGGCAGATGGGATATCTCGTGGACCAGATCACCGGGGAGAGCACGGCGTTGATATCCGAAGCCGGTGAGGAACTTCTCATTGAAAAAGCCAGGGACGTTGCTCT
>PUOB01000218.1 GCA_003551985.1 Desulfobacteraceae bacterium
ATGCCCGGCCTCCCAAGGAGCGCCGGGCACCCATTCATGTAAACAAACGCTGCCGTCGCTTCAGCATGCGTTAATCCTTTTGAGGGTCGTACTTAAAGGACAACCGCACATTGACCCTGAACAATACCACCTTCCCTCCCTCAATTTTGACGTCAAGCTCTTTCACCTCGGCGACCCGGGTGTCACGGACGGACTTTGAGGCGGTTTCAACGGCATTGACAACGGCGTCCTCCCAAGACGTTTTACTCGTTCCGACCATTTCAATAAACTTGTAAACACTTTCCGTCATAATGTGCCTCCTTGATAATGTTTGGTGATTGACAAATGTTTATTTTGCTATATCCCGTTTATAATTATAAACAAGATTAAAGTTTAAAGCAAACAAATTGATCAAGGAAAAATGATGCTTATGTTATTGTCAAAATAAAGCAGGCACAAATACCGGGGCACTGTTTGAAAGCCCGGCGGAAAGCGATTACCATAAGGTGAGATATGACTATAAAGAACATTAACACACCGAATCCAAAAGAAATTGAAAAAGAAATCGCCGATTTTTTAAGCAAAAAATATGGCAACCAGGTTAAAGTGATGTCCCCGATAGTGATGCCCAACGACCAGAAATCCGAAGAAGAAAAAAAAGGAAGCAGCGAAGAGGGGCGGATCAATTTCGATCTGAAGCCCGAGGCGCTGATCTCCTATCTTGACCAATATATAATAAAACAGGCTGCGGCCAAGCGCATTCTTGCCACAAAGGTCTGCACCCATTTCAACCGTATCCGTCACCAGCAGCAAACCGAAGCCGGGGAAAACGCTTTCCAGGGCCGCATAAAGAACAACATTATAATGATCGGCCCGACCGGCGTCGGAAAAACCTACATGATCAAGCTTATCGCCCAGAAACTGGGTGTCCCCTTTGTAAAGGGAGATGCCACAAAGTTTTCCGAAACCGGGTATGTGGGCGGTGATGTCGAGGATCTCGTGCGCGACCTGGTGCGGGAAAGCGACAATGACATTGAACTGGCCCAGTACGGCATCATATACATCGATGAGATCGATAAAATCTCATCCAGCCAGGGACATTACGGCGCTGACGTCTCCCGGACCGGCGTTCAGCGGGCCCTTTTGAAGCCAATGGAGGAAACCGAAGTCGAAATGAAGGTTCCCCATGACCCCATCTCCATGATCCAGGAGGTCGAGCAGTTCAGAAAAACCGGGAAACGGGAAAAGCGCTCCATAAACACGAAAAATATTCTTTTCATCGTCAGCGGGGCTTTTCCCCAGCTCCATGAAATAATCAAAAAGCGAACAACGGACCAGGGAATCGGTTTCGGTGCAAACATCGGCCAGCTTGAGGAAGCCTCGGACATGCTCGCGCGAACGAAAGCGGAAGATCTCGTTGAGTTCGGATTTGAATCGGAATTTATCGGACGCCTGCCCGTAAGGTCGATTTTTGAAAAATTGACCGAAAACGATCTCTATGAAATCCTGGCCAACCCGAACAATCCGATTATCCTGAGCAAACGGCTTGATTTTACTACCTATTGCATTGATGTGCGTTTTTCCGAAGACGCCTTGAGGATCATGGCCAAACGGGCATGTGATGAAAATACCGGCGCCCGTGGGCTCGTCAGCGTCATCGAGCAGGCCCTGATTGTTTTTGAAACGCGCCTGCCGTCGACAAAGATTAAAAAACTTCCGGTAACCGCCGGCGTTATTGAAAGCCCGGAGAAAACCCTGAACCAATGGATTGCCGGTGAAGGCATCGATGAAAAGGATGCGGATTTTGAAGCAATTGCCGAAGAGAACCGCTTACATTTGATCGCGTATATCAACGAAAACCGTAAAACATTTTCCGAACAATACGGCCTGCCCTTCTCGGGCTACCGTATTGAACGAATCGCCAGGTACTATTATGCCAACGTGGTGGAAATCGGCACCGCCATAGAGGCGATCAAGTCTTATTACGATATGGTCAAGCGGATTGAGATCAATTTTTACAACCGGCATGACCTCAACATCGTGCTTGAAGAAGACGCCATCGATTTTATTTCTGAACAGATGGAAAAACATTCATTGAATATCGATCAGATTTATCATAAATTGTCCGATGATTTTGAATACGGTTTGAAGCTGCTTCGGGAAAAAACCGGGAAGAACCGGTTTTTCATCCCTCAATACGCCCTTGAAAACCCGGAGGCGTTTTTGAACCAGCTCATTACCACTGCGCTGCAAAAACAAGAAGCCGGCGATTCGGATGTTAACCGGGACGCGGACATATCCGATCTGCTCTCGACCCTCGATGCCCGGCCCGATTATAAATAACGAGGAAAACATGATTGGTATTTCAAAGCTTTACTGCGGAACGGTCGAGCCATCCGACGCATTGCGATATGGCAGAGAATCCGGGAGCCTGCCCTCCCACCTGTTGCAATTCTCCGCTGACAAACGGCCGGTTGTGGTCTGGAACATCACCCGGCAGTGCAATCTCCGGTGCATCCATTGCTATGCCCATGCAAAAACGCGGCAGACCGAAGATGAATTGACCACCTCCGAAGGAAAAGCCTTGATCGACGACCTGGCATCCATCGGTGTGCCGGTGATCCTTTTCTCCGGCGGCGAACCCATGATGCGGAAAGACTTGACCGAACTTGCCGACTACGCCGTCAACAAAGGAATGCGTGCGGTCATTTCGACCAACGGCACATTGATTACCCCCGAAGCGGCCAGGCAGTTGAAAGACATCGGACTGTCTTATGTCGGCATCAGTCTTGACGGCATGCGCGCGGTCAATGACAAATTCCGAGGGGTTGACGGCGCATTTGACGCTGCCATGGAAGGTATCCGCAATGCTCAGGCAGCCGGTATCAAGGTGGGCCTTCGGTTTACCATCAATCGGTTCAACGCGCACGAAGTGCCGGGGCTTTTCGACCTGCTGGAGGAAATGGAAATCCCCCGGATCTGTTTTTACCATCTCGTGTATGCCGGACGCGGCTCCAGCCTGATCAATGACGATTTGTCCCACGAGGAAACCCGGAAAGTGGTGGACCTGATCATGGACCGCACGAAAACCCTCCATGACAAGGGGAAGCCGAAGGAAGTCCTGACAGTCGACAACCATGCCGACGGCCCTTACGTTTACCTGCGCCTCCTCAAGGAAGACCCGAAGCGGGCTGCGGAAGCCATGGAACTGCTCGAAATGAACGAGGGAAACAACTCCGGCCGCGGCATCGGCTGCATCAGCTGGAACGGCGATGTCCACGCCGACCAGTTCTGGCGCCACCACACGTTCGACAATATTCGAAACCGTCCGTTTTCGGAGATATGGTACGACCTGAACGACCCTTTGATGAAGAAACTCAAGGAGAAAAAGAGGCATGTTACCGGACGCTGTGCCGGATGCCGATGGCTCGAAATCTGCGGCGGCAATTTCCGGGTTCGGGCGGAATCCGTTTCAGGCGACCTGTGGGCGCCGGATCCGGCATGCTATCTCACGGACGATGAAATTCGACCCGATAGTGAACAGGCAACCCCAACAGGACGATAGCACCATGCAATTTCCAGACTACAGGCCCCGCCGGCTCAGACGCAGCGACATGTTCAGGCGTATGATCAGGGAAACCGTCCTCGGCACCGACGACCTTATCCTGCCGCTTTTCGCCGTTGACGGAAAAAATATCAAAAACCCGGTCGAATCCATGCCCGGCCATTACCAGCTTTCCGCAGACAACATCGTAAAGGCCGTTCGGGATGCACGCGACCTGGGTATTCCCGCCGTCATGATATTCGGCATCCCCGATAAAAAAGACCCCTTGGGCACCGGTGCGTACGCAAAAGACGGCATTGTCCAGAGAACCGTGAAGAGAATAAAGGAAAAAGTCGACGGCATTGCCGTTATTACGGATGTATGCCTTTGCCAGTACACGGACCACGGCCACTGCGGCATGGTGGAAAAGGGTGAAATTGACAATGACGCCACCCTTGACCTGCTGGGCCGCATTGCCAGTTCCCACGCGGCGGCCGGCGCGGACATGGTTGCGCCCTCCGACATGATGGACGGCCGGGTGGGCATCATCCGGGAAATGCTCGATGAAGACGGGTATGCGCAAATACCCATCATGTCGTATGCCGCCAAATATTGCTCGGCGTATTACGGCCCCTTCCGGGACGCGGCCCAATCCGCGCCGCAGTTCGGGGACAGGCGGACCTACCAGATGGATCCCGCCAATGCCGTCGAAGCCATTCGCGAGGCCACCCTGGATGCGGGGGAAGGTGCCGACATCATTATGGTCAAGCCCGCCCTGCCCTACCTGGATATCATTTACCGGATACGGGAGGAATTCGATCTGCCGATAGCCGCATACAATGTCAGCGGTGAATACGCCATGGTCAAGGCGGCTGAAAAAATGGGCTGGATCGACGGGGAAAAAGTGATGATGGAAACCCTTACATCGATCAAACGCGCCGGCGCGGATATGATACTGACGTATTTTGCCATGGAAGCGGCAAGAACGCTTCAACGATAATTTCAACAAGTAAGATGAAACGAAAACGGAGTCTATGCAATATATGTCACGCCTCCAGGGACAATCCGGACATTCAGGCGGCCATACAACCATGAGCCCGGCCGAACACCCTTCGGGACACGGTAAACCCGCCGGCCACGCACCTTCTGAAAATGAACTACGCCTTGTGGCATGGGAAACCACCCGAAACTGCAACCTCTCCTGCGTTCACTGCCGGGCGTCCGCCACCTGCGGACCCTATACCGGCGAGCTTGAAACGCCCGGTGCATACCAACTGCTGGACCAGATTGCCGAAGTCGGCAAGCCCATCGTGATCCTGACCGGCGGCGAACCGCTTTTGCGCGAAGACATTTTCGATATAACCCGCTATGGCACGCAACTTGGGCTGAGAATGGTCATGGCGC
>PUOB01000362.1 GCA_003551985.1 Desulfobacteraceae bacterium
CATTGAGATAATGACCGGATCAACCGGTGAAACCATTGATTTGGGGCGGCGGTTGGGGCAATTGATCGACAGGCCGCTGGTCATCGCCCTTACCGGGGATCTCGGCGCCGGGAAAACCGCCTTGGTCAAGGGGATTGCGGAAGGGCTCGGCGTGCCGCCTGAGTGCCCCGTTACCAGTCCGACGTTTACGCTGGTAAACGAATACGATGGGCGGCTGCGCCTTTTCCATGTGGACCTGTATCGGTTGGCCGGGTCCGGTGATGTCGCCGACATTGGACTTGAGGATATAATCGGAGGGGACGGAGTCACGGCCATCGAATGGGCGGAACGTCTGGACGGCAGGGATTTTTCCCCCGAGGTTGCCATAGACATACGGACAGCTGGGGAAAACGAGCGGATTTTTTCATTACATTTTTATGGACCCGGAGCCGCAAATCTGGTAGGTGCCATAATACATTTTTCATATCAATAAAAATTTAAGGATCGGCGTATGGCGCTCATCGTACAAAAATATGGCGGCTCTTCAGTCGGCAGCCTGGAAAAGATCCGGAACGTGGCCAAGCGGATCGCCGGAACCTATGACGCCGGCAACGACGTGGTGGTTATTTTATCCGCCATGAGCGGGGAGACGGATAAACTGCTGGACATGGCCGGGCAAATCTCCGAATTTCCAGACAAGCGGGAAGTGGATGTTTTGGTGTCAACGGGCGAACAGGTTTCGGTAGCGCTGATGGCTCTCACCCTTCAGTCGATGGGTTACAAGGCACGGTCCATGCTGGGGCACCAGGCGGAAATATTGACCGACTGCAGTTCAACCCGGGCCCGTATTCTCGACATCAATGCCTGTAAAATGCAGCAGTTCCTGGATGAAAAAAACATCGTCGTCGTCGCGGGCTTCCAGGGGGCGGATGCACAGGGGAATATTACCACGCTGGGGCGCGGCGGTTCGGACACATCCGCGGTCGCTGTCGCGGCCGCCCTGAAAGCCGACAAGTGCGAGATATTTACGGACGTTGACGGCATTTACACCGCCGATCCCAACATCTGTTCAAAAGCCAGGAAGCTCGACCGTATTTCCTACGATGAAATGCTTGAAATGGCAAGTCTCGGCGCCAAGGTGCTCCAGATCCGTTCGGTTGAGTTTGCGAAAAAATACGACGTGCCGATTCACGTCAGGTCATCCTTTAACGAGGAGGAAGGTACCATGGTAGTCTACGAAGATGCCAACATGGAAAAGGTCGTGGTTTCCGGCGTGACGCACAACAAGAATGAGGCCCGGATTACGCTCAGCAAGGTGCCGGATATGCCCGGCATCGCCATGCAGATACTCGAGCCCATTGCGGAAGCCGGTATCGGCGTCGACATGATTATACAGAATACACGGGCCGGGAACATGACGGATCTGACATTTACGGTCCCCAAGTCGGACTTCGAGGCGGCCCTTGAAATCGAAAGGAAAGTCGCCGAAAAAATCGGCGCTGAAAATGTATTGGGGGACAAGAATATTGCCAAGGTGTCTGTTGTGGGCGTCGGCATGAGAAGCCATTCAGGGGTTGCATCGCGGATGTTTGCCGCCCTGGCCGCCGAAAACATCAATATCCTCATGATCTCGACATCCGAGATTCGCATCTCCTGCGTTATCGAGGAAAAATACACGGAATTGGCCGTGAGAACCTTGCATACGGCATTCGGCCTGGATGAATCTTGACGACTTTGTAAAAAGGCCAATATCTGCGTTATGTTGATCGTTCCCCCGCTCCTGCGGGGAACGATAAAAAATGGCCAATTTCATAGACGGGCGCCCGCTACCGCCCGTAAGCAACATCGGGCGGGTAACCGCACGTAGGGCGAAAGATTTTTCGCCCCTACAGGCGGTACCGGGCGCCCGTCTAAATGGAATTGAACCTACTTAATAAATACCGTTTTGCCGCCATGAAAAAATTCAACAAAAACCAGGTCGTATTCACGATCATCGTAGCCGTGATAATCCTCTCTTTTGTGCTGCAGCGGACGCTTCGGGGTTTTTAGAGCGCCCCGTCAATTTCCGAGGCGAGCATCTCCGCGGCGATCTCCGGTTCCTCGGCATCCCGGATCGGGCGGCCGACAACGAGGTAGTCGGCCCCGTTTTCAATGGCAGCCGCCGGCGTGACCACGCGCTTCTGGTCATCTTCTTCACCAAGGGACCACTGGGGGCGGATGCCGGGGACCATGGTCACGAAATCGCTTCCCAAACGGTCCTTAATCATTTTCACCTCCCCGCCGGCGCAAACCACACCGGCACACCCGGCCGCCTTTGCCGATTCCGCACGCAGCAGCACAAGGTCGGCGATGTTGTCTGCATACCGGCTTTCGAACCCCGCCCCGGCGATATCTTTCGCGGATATGGAAGTGAGCACCGTCACGCCCAATACGGAGACTTTCCCGCCGCTTCCGCTTACCGCGGCTGCGAGCATATCGCCGCTCTCACCGCAGTGCACCGTGGTAAAATCCACTTTCCACCCGCCTATTTGCATCATGGCGCGGCGAACGGTCTCGGGTATGTCATGCAGCTTCAGGTCCAGAAATATTTTTGCGTCGCTTTCATGCCGGATCGTCTGCAGGATGCGGTTGCCGCCCCTTACAAACAGCTCAAGGCCCACTTTGAACATTCCCACATGGTCTGAAAGCCGGCGGACATAGCGGGCGGCCTGCTCCACGGTCGGCAGATCCAGGGGAAAGACGATATAGTCCCTTGGGCTTCGCATATTGGCAGTCTCCTTTGTGTTTCCTGTCATCACGCCATGGCGTGACCGCATTCTTCGAAATTTCGCAAGCCTTGATCTTGAACTTTTTACTTTGCCATCTCAGATTCGACTTTTTACGAAGTCGTCAAATTGAGCAATTTATATGGCCAGCAAACAAAGTAAACGGCCTTATCAGGGCCGGCTTTTGACCTTATATAAATGGCCAATTTCATTCAGCCGGGCGTCCGGTGCCGCCCGTGAGCAACATCGGGCGAGTAACCGCACGTAGGGCGAAAGATTTTTCGCCCCTACAGGCGGTACCGGACGCCCGGCTGAATGAAATTGAACCTTACGCAACATACCCCATGCCGGCTGCATTTATTGTATACCGCAAATCCGGCCGGACGGTAAAACAATTTTCAAGCCTTTTCCGGAAAAACAAAAAACAAGTTGAATTATAACAGCTTATAATGGTATTTAACCCACGGACGATTCAAGACAATATACACGGCGCCACGCGCGAAAAAGACCATGACCGACTCTGAGGCGACTTCCAACAAGCAAACGGACCTGCAGGATCTGCTAAGAAAACTGCCTGCTGTGGACACCATTCTCGATCGGGTTAATGAAGATCCGGAATTTGCAGATGTCCCCCGCACCGTGCGGATCGACGCCATTCGAAAATGCATTGACGAACTGCGCGACGCCATCCGGTCTAATCCGGCGGCGTTTTCCGCGGCCGAGCTCGGGTTCGGGGCCCTGCGCGGGCGTATCCAAAAAAAAATACATGCCGCCATGGCCGAAAACCTGGTATCCCTTGTCAACGCCACGGGCGTCGTCGTGCACACGAATTTGGGTCGTTCCCTCCTGGCCCGTGACGCCGTCCGGCACATGACAGAGGTGGCCGCCCGGTATTCCAACCTGGAGTTTGACCTTTCCGCCGGAAGCCGCGGGTCGCGTTATACCGCCGTTGAGGATATCCTGTGTGAAATCAGCGGCGCCGAAGCGGGCATGGTGGTCAACAACAACGCGGCTGCGGTTATTCTGGCCCTGGACACCCTCGCACGGGACCGTGAAGTCATCGTGTCCAGGGGAGAGTTGGTTGAAATCGGCGGATCCTTCCGGATCCCCGACATTATGGCCAAAAGCGGCGGCATCCTGAGGGAGGTCGGTACGACAAACCGGACCCACCGGCAGGATTATGAACGGGCCATAAATGAAAAAACAGGGCTTCTGCTCAAAGTCCACACGAGCAATTACGCCATTGTCGGTTTTTCAGCCGATGTTTCCCTCAAGGAAATGGTCGCAATAGCCGAAGCCCATGGCCTGCCGGTGATGGAGGACCTCGGCTCCGGGACTTTCGTGGATTTCAGGAAATATGGATTGAAAAAAGAGCCCACGGTACAGGAATCCATTGCAGCAGGCGCCGACGTGGTCACCTTCAGCGGGGACAAACTTCTCGGCGGCCCCCAGGGCGGCATTCTCGTCGGCTCAACACGTATCATGGACAAGATCAAGAAAAACCCACTTACCCGGGCTTTCAGGATCGACAAGCTGACCCTGGCCGCCCTTGAAACCACCCTTCGGCTCTACCGGGACGAAGCCGCGGCTGTCAACGCCATACCGACCCTCTACATGCTTACATGTCCGCTTTCCCATATCATGAAAAAAGCCGAAGCCCTGAACAATCGACTGAAAACGATCAATGACCCGAGACTGACATCAGAGATTGCAGAGTCAATTTCAAAGGCCGGCGGCGGGTCATTTCCGCTTCTTGAAATACCCACAAAATGCGTCAAAATCAAAATTGACGGGCTTTCCGCATCCAACATCGACCGATTGCTGAGAAATGCCAGCCCTCCGGTGATCGGCAGGATTGAAGAAGATGCGTTTACAATGGATCTGCGCACGGTACTCAACGATGAAATCGATATCATTGAAAATGCCGTCCGTCGCCGGCTCTCCTGAAGGAGCGGTGCGAATACGGTACAACATCCCGAACAAAGAGCTTACAAGGGCCCCACATAATGACTGACCACCATCGAAAATTTTTCCACAAAAACCACGCGGCCGAACGTTTCCCGGCGTCTGGAATAAATGGCCGCCCGGGCGGGGAACAACACATGGAAGATACGGATGATCCCAAGCCTTTATCCGCGCCTGAAGAAGAC
>PUOB01000082.1 GCA_003551985.1 Desulfobacteraceae bacterium
TATGTATATTTATCATTTTTTTTGATGTTATGATATTGTTTCGACATGGATATTGCCGAAGCGCACGCTTCAATTGCTTTTTGCCGAAAGGAGTCTGTGATGAAACAATGGCACAAGACCGGGTGCGTGCTGTGCGCGCAGAACTGCGGCCTTGACATTCTCGTTGAAAACGACCGCATGGTCAAGGTGAGACCGGACAAGTCCAATGTGAGAAGCCGGGGGTATGTGTGCCGGAAAGGGATGAACGTGCTTTACCACCAATATCCCAAAGACCGGATCACGCAGCCGCTGAAACGGCGGGGGGATACGTTTGAACCGGTTTCATGGGAGCAGGCCATTGGCGAAATCGCAGACAAAATGAAAGGGCTGGTGGATGCCCACGGCCCCCGGTGCCTGGCCTACATGGGCGGCAGCGCCCAGGGCGGGCATTTTGAGGCCGCGTTTGGCCTTGCCATTTTGCGGGCCATGGGGTCCCAGTATTTTTACAACTCCGGCGGGCAGGAATTTAGCGGGATCTGGTGGCTGTTCGGGCGGATGCTGGGCAAGCAGTACAACGTGGCGATACCGGATGAGCATGCTGCTGAAATGCTGGTGGGCTGGGGATGGAACGGCATGGAAAGCCACCAGATGCCCCGGGCGCCGGTGGTGTTAAAAGAATTCTCCAAAGACCCGGACCGGATCCTGGTGGTCATTGATCCCAGAAAAAGCGAAACCGCGGCCATCTCCAATATGCACCTTGCCGTGCGGCCGGGCACGGATGCCCTGCTGATCAAGGCCATGATCGCCATTATCGTTGAAAACCAGTGGGAAAACCAACAATACATTGCCGATCACGTGGAAGGATGGGACACAATCCGGGCCTGGTTTGAAAATTTCGACATCAGGGCGGCCCTGGATGTGTGCGAGCTGGAATACGACCCGGTGGTTACGCTCTGCCGCCTGATGACCACCAAACGGTGGTGCATGCACCCGGATTTGGGCATTTACATGGGCCGCAAAAGCACCCTGAATTCCTACCTGATGAACATACTGGGAGCCATCTGCGGCATTTTCGGGGTGCGCGGGGGGAACGTCATCCCGGGGATGGTCATGCCCATGGGGTTTCACGCGGACGAGCGCGACCCCAAGACCTGGCGCACCGTGATGACGGACATGCCGCCGGCGGCTGCCGGGGCGTTCCCGCCGGCGGTGATGCCCGAAGAGATTCTAAACGACCACCCGGAGCGGCTGCGGGCGGTATATGTCAGCGCCTGCAACCCGCTTCGCTCATACCCGGACACCACCGCCTATGAGGCGGCGTTCCGGGAGCTGGATCTTTTGGTGGTCAACGACATCGTGATGAGCGAAACCGCACGCATGGCCCATTACGTGCTGCCCTGCCGAAGCTATTACGAAGCCTGGGACGGGACCTTTTTTCCGTGGACATTTCCGAAGGTTTTTTTCCAGATGCGGCGGCCCATTGTCTCCCCGCCGGGGACGTGCCTGGAAGCATCGCAGATTTTTACCCTGATGGCAGACCGGTTGGGACTGATCCCGGAGAGTCCGGAAGAACTAACCGAGGCTGCAAAGGGCGACCGGATGGCATTTGGCGCAAAACTCATGGAATGGGCGGGAAATGAGCCCAAAGCCCTGTCTGCCATGCCCTTTGTGCTGGCAAAAACCCTGGGCAAACAATTTGACAGCGCCGCTTTGGCCGGGCTGTGGGGGATGCTGATGACCGCGCCCAAGGCGTTTCGGAAAAACGCTGCCCGAATCGGTTTTGAACCGGGCATGGACCAGGGTGAGAGGATCTTTCAGGCGCTTTTGGACCATCCCGAAGGGTTGTGGGTGGGGGAAGTCGACCCGGATGAGAACCTGGATGCCGTGAAAACGCCTTCGGGCAAGATCGACGTGTATGTGCCGGAACTGGAAGCGGATGCCCGGGGCCTGGATGCCGCCGGCGAAGCCGAAGACCTGGCGATGCCGCCGGAATATCCCATGATTTTAAACGCCGGGCGCCACTGTAAATACAATATCAATACCCTGATGCGAAACCCCGAATGGAACAAGGGCCGGCGGGACTGCACGGTGTGCATCAATCCGGCTGATGCCGAATCCATGGGACTTACAGACGGTCAACACGTGACGGTGAGCACCGCAGCAGCAAGCGAGGTGGGAGAATTGGAGCTATCAGACAAAATCCGCCCGGGAATGGTCCTGATACCCCACGGGTTCGGGCTGATTTATGACGGGGCGGTCCACGGGATCAACGTCAACCGGCTGACCAAGAACACCCACCGGGACCCCATGGGAACGCCGGTGCACCGGTTTGTGCCATGCCGGATCGAGTCGCCGGAATAAGCCGGGTACGAATCCTTTCCGATCGAAGGTCAATTCCCCTGCCCTTTTCATCTTGCACGAATCCTTCATATCGTTGCATTTCCAGAAAAAAACAGTTTTTCCCAAACAATTTGATAAACGACTGGGTGATTGACCGTGCAGCGGCATAGTTATTTTTTCGAAGCAACCAGTCAATCTCTCCGGCAGCTATACCCGACATACAATAAGGCCATGTTGAGTACGCCGGGGGCCTGAAAGCACCTGGAAGGCAATGTCTACTGCGGTCTTGACATCGATGGTCCGGGGGGTGGATACCCGTCTTCTACGCGTCCGGTTCGCACAGGTAGTCGGCCAGGCTGCCGGGTATGTATTCCATGGCATACCAGTAAAAACCGTCGTCCTTGCCGGCGTCAAAAACCTGAACCACGTGCCGGTAATCCGGCAGATCCGCCATGATCCGCGCCTCCCGCTCAAAACGCGCCACCAGATCAACGTCTTCAGTTCATTCCGAGGACAGCACCTTGACCGCCACAATCTTTCCCAGCCCCGGATGACGGGCCTGGTACACCGTGCCCATACCGCCGGAGCCGATCTCTTCGATAACCTCGTATTTGCCTATGGTTTTCAAATGTTTTTCTCTCGTCTTCCCAAAACCGGGCCGTATGACTCTTCTAAGAAGCACTATCACGTTTTTAAAAACATCAGTCGCACATTACCGATACCGCTGCGCTCAAGCAAACAGTAAAAACCATACCATTACATATCATCAATGATACGGTTTGCCTGGCCCGCCAGGTACAAGGGCAACGATATCAATGTATAATCAAGATCATCATGGATATTTTTCAAACGCACCCTGGCCTTGAAACGGCCAATGGAAGGCAGATCCATGTTTAGCCTGACACCGACATCCGATCTTTTTTCATAAAGAAAAACATGCATGGACTTTAGGACGCCGGTTTTACCCGCCTTTATTTCCAGAGGCATGACTTTTGCCCCATGGGTGATGAGATAGTCAATTTCAGCGTTGGAATTTTTTTCCTCCCTCAGCCAGTAATACAGGGCGGGTTCTTCAAAACCCGGCCCTGAACTCAGCAGTTCCTGTCCTGCAAACTGCTCAGCCAACCCGCCCTCAAATACGGTAATCAAATCATCTGTATTGATCAGCTTCAATCCGCAAGCCCGGTTAACAAGCCCGATATCGAGAAACACGGCCTTGAAGATCCGGTCATTTTTTTCCGCTTCAAGAGGCACGCCGTTGGCATCCGTCTTGTAAACCAGGGTGACGACCCTGCTCATTTGCAGATGGTTGAAGGCCTCCTTTAATGTGTTGGCGCGAACGTCACGGTCCACATGCACGTATTTGACCTTTTTCCCGATATTCCCGGGGACAAAGAAAAATACTTTTTGCAGGATTTCCTGTTGGGCCCTTGACCCGTACTTTGCAAAATCGTTTTGCATTGTCGTCAGTATTGAACTTTGGATTCTCTGGATTTCCATAAAGTTTTTATTTTCAATCCATGACGCCGCGGCTTCGGGCATTCCCCCTGTAAAAAAGAATTGCCTGAGCAGTTCAGACAGTTTTTTATGCACACTCTCACTGATCTTTTCCGTGAAGGTCCAGTTGGCGACAAACTCATAAAGCTTTGGATTCCCGGCAAACAGAAACTCGCCAAACGAAATCGGGAACAAATACAGAAACTCAATCCTACCCACAGGCATTGAATATTGAAAATCACGAAGCGCAAAATCAAGAAGCGATCCGGCGGCAACAACATGCAGCATGGGCATTTTTTCAAAAAAATACCTCAGGGCAAGAATGGCTTCCGGGCAGGACTGGATTTCATCGAGGAATAACAGGGTTTCTCCCGGGATTATTTCATGGCCAAAAAACAGGGAAAGCTCGCCGATGATCACCTGCGGGTCCCGGTGCTCAAAAATGGATTTTGCGTCCATATCAAATTCGAAGTCGACTTTCAGGAACCCGCTGAATTTTTCCCTGGCAAACTGTTCAACCAGGTAGGTTTTGCCGGTCTGCCTGGCCCCCCTTATAATCAGCGGTTTGCGGTTTTTTCTCTGTTTCCACTCAACAAGATAATCCTGGGCAAATCTTTTCATGGCATTCCGGCAGATTGTTGTATGAAGGTTGATTCCTGGAGCCCTGACGAAAAAAAATTATGTTAAACATACCATCATGCTTAACCAATAACAACAGTAAAAAGTCAACTTATAATAATAAATACTATTGTATTTTATCTTTTGCGTTATTTCCCGCTCGTTTAAAAGCCGCGCCAGGAACATCTCCTCCAGCGCAGCGTCAACCCCGACGGCCTGGGTCAGCATGTGCCGCCACGGATGGTCCCTGGCCCGCTCAGGCTTTAACCTATAGCGCTATAGCCTTCATGTTGAGCCTTTTCAACAAGTTTGCTGAATTTATTTTTTCTTGTAATTGCCATATATGTCCCATAAAAACCTCCTTAAATTATTATATCTGGCGCGTGCCCATTGTGGTCCGTCAATGAAGATGGTAACGTCAAAATTCTGAAACCGCATACACGCAA
>PUOB01000064.1 GCA_003551985.1 Desulfobacteraceae bacterium
CACATATCCGGTGCATATGGTGAGACCGGTTTTCACCTGGATCCCGTAGGTCTTGATCCGGGTTTCCGCATACTGGGCCACGGTTTCCGGTGCGGCTTTAAGGGATCTGGCAATCGCGTCATAGGCCTGGCCGTCGCAATGCCAAGTCTTATCTTCCGGCAGGTCCACATACCGGCATATGGCCTCTGCAATTGGCTTCTGGCTGCTGAAGTCGGCCACGATCGATAGAAGGGATCCGGAGGTCGCCATGCAATGCCAGCGGCAACCCGCCTCATCCAGTGCACAAAAAATCGCACCGATAAGCGCCGGCTTGCAGTGGTGCGGAAATGCGGAAATCAGGCCTGCCCCCGAGGGCAGGTCCGGTTCCTGGGCGCCCCTGTTACCCCCTGGCACTTCCCCAAGGCAGGTAAATGTTTCCGGTGCCACCAGGCAGGTTATCTGCCGTGGTGAGGCCAGGAAATCAAGATGCAGGAATGCCACATTGATTCGCTCGGCGGCCAGTCTCTGATACAGGTAAACCGGTTTCGGCGCGGACGGATCCGCAACCGCCTGCTCAAGTACCAGAAACCGGCCGCTCAGGCGAAGTTCGTTTATCCGGACAACCGGCATTTTCGGTCGATCATTATGCACCCAGGTGATCATCAACAATATCCATAAGCTGATCCATATCAATGGGCTTGGGAATGTAATCGTCCGCCAGGGTGGTTTTCCCCTCATGGTGGGTATAGCTGGTGCTTCGCACGGCATCCCCCACTGCGGTGAGCATCACCACAACGATATTTTTAAGCCCGTCATCCTTTTTGACCTCGTCACAGAGCTCCCAGCCGTTTTTGCGGGGCATCATGACATCGAGAATCATCAGGTCGGGTTTTTCCGCTTTGAGCTTTTCAGCGGCTTCTTCACCGTCATAGGCTTTGGTGACCCTGTAATTTCTGGACGCCAGTCGCATTGAGACGGCCTCCACCAAATCCGGATCGTCGTCAACGACCATAATTAATTTTTTTTCACTCATCGGTTTCGCTCCTTGCTGATTAATGGTTTTACATTCCGTTTCCAGGATTAGACAAATTGCCGCTAGAGTTCCGGACGGGGCAGCAACCCCGCCTTTTCAACGATTTCCGGAACCTTTTCCTCCCACTCAATCGCCATGATATGAAAGCCCGCCACGCCCGCCACTTCCTTTAACCGTTGAATGGATTCCACGGCGATCCGGATGCCCTCTTCGGGCTGCTGTTCCTTGGGGACCGATTCCATCCGCTTGACAACGGCATCCGGTACGTCCATCCCCGGCACCCGGTTTTTCATGTAACGCGCCATTCCCGCCGTTTTCATGGGGGTTATGCCGGCCAGGATATAGACCTTTTCATGCAGGCCCCGCTGACGGACCCCGTCCATCCAGGTTTCAAACTTGTCGAGGTTGTAGATGCACTGCGTCTGGATGAAATCCACGCCCGCCTTGACTTTTTTTGCCAGCCGCATGACGCGCAGCTCAAAAGGGTCGGCAAAGGGGTTCGCGGCGGCACCCACGAACATCTTCGGCGGGTGATCGATGTCCTTTCCCCCCTGGAACTTCCCTTCATCGCGCATCTTGACCACCATCTGGATCAACTGCACGGAATCAATGTCATGGACATTGGCAGCCATGGGATGGTCGCCGAATTTGGGGTGGTCGCCGGACAGGCACAGCATGGTGTTTATCCCCAGGGAATAAGCGCCGATGATATCCGCTTGAATGGCAAGCCGGTTGCGGTCCCGGGTCACCATCTGGAGCACCGGGTCCAGACCTATCTGCTTTATCAGGATTCCAGCCGCCCAGCTGGACATGCGCACCATGGCCGTCTGGTTGTCGGTCACGTTGATGGCATCCACCCAGCCGCGCAGCATGCCGGCCTTTTCCTTTACCTTCTCAGGCAGGGCACCCCTGGGCGGGCCGCACTCTGAGGTGACCGCCAGCGCGCCCGAAGCCAGCACCTTTTCCAGTCTGCTCTCGGTTTTCATGATGCCAGATCCTCCCTTATTATTTTCCGGGGCCCGCCGTCGCGGCTGGTCCGCCAGTCCTTGGCTTCGATAACGTCTTCGATCCGCTTTTCCAGTCCCAGGGCCTTCAAGCGGTCCCAAATCAACTGCCAGGCGCAGTCGACATTGGCGTCGATTTCACATTTGCCTTTCGTGGAACCGCCGCAGGGGCCGTTCAGCAGCCGCTTGGAGCACCGGGCAATGGGGCAGATGCCGCCGGTGATCCCCAGCACGCAGTCCCCGCATCCCTGGCACCGCTCGGACCACACCCCCTGGCGCTCGGATGCGCCCATGAAGGTGGTGTTGACCGCCGGGAAAACGGGTTTTTCCCGAAAGCGCGCGGCAATCGTCTGCACACCGCAGCCGCAGGCCATGGACAAAACCGCATCGGCACCGTCAATGCTGTTGACCAGTTCCTCCACGTACTCCGGGTCGCACTGGCGTTCCAGCGTCATCTCCCGGGCCTCCATGGTTTTTCCCTGCTTCAGAAAATGCATCTGCAGGGCAGAAGACAGAAGCGCCACTTCTTTTCTGCCGCCGGCGGAGCATACGCTCACACATTCATTGCACCCGACCAGAAGGATTCGGTCATAGGGGGATACACATGCGATAATCTCTTCCATGGGTTTTCGTACTGCCGTTATCATCTTTTCATCTCCAGGTTGTTTTCAATAATTATACTGCCGCGCGCCGCCCCTGCGCCTTACCGGCGGACCGGATCGGACTGGGGCCCAACGCCCGGATCTTTTCGGTAAATTCGCAGGCCGTCTGCGCAAACCGCTCTCCCATACCGGCAGACATGAGAATCATTTCCACCCGCCGGCTGTCGAATCCGATCTCCTCAAGCAGCGCTTTTACCCGGCGCACCCGGTGCGCTGCCCGGATATTGCCGGTTTTGAAATGGCAGTCCCCTTCCATGCACCCGGCCACATAAACGCCGTCAGCCCCTTTCTCAAGGGCTTTCATGACGTGAATGGCATCGACTTTGCCGGTGCACGGCACGCGGATAATTTTGACGTTGGGCGGATAGGGTATCCGCTTGCTGCCGGCCATGTCCGCGGCCGTGTAGGCGCAGTAATGGCAGCAGAATGCGACAATTTCCGGTTCAAAAATATCTGTCATCAGTTCATCCTCTCAAACAGGCCGTCAAGTTTGGCCAGTATCTGGTCGTCTTCATACTGCATGAGCTGTATGGCCCGGGCCGGGCAGTCGGCCGCGCAGATGCCGCAGCCGTGGCACTTGGCCGGGTCGATTTCAGAATAGCCTTCCGCATTGATAAACGGCACGTTGTATGGGCATGCCCGGACACACACGAGGCATGCGGAGCATTTGGCGCCATCGACTTTTGCAACCGCCGCACCCAAATTGATCCACTGCTTTGCCAGCATGGTCAGCGCCCGGCCGGCAGCCGCCTGCCCCTGGGTGATGCTTTCGTGAATCGTTTTGGGCGCATGGGCCGTGCCGGCCAGAAAAAAGCCGCGCACGGACATGTCCGTGGGGCGCAGCTTGACATGGTCTTCCAGGAAATATCCGTCATCCGTGCGGGGCAAATGAAACAGCACCGACAGTTCCTCTGTTGTTTCATCATCAGCGATCAAACCGGTACTCAGCACAACGGCATCCGTTGAAATTTCCAGCCGGCAGCCCAGGATATCGTCGTATACGCTTACGACCATGCTGTCTTGCGCTGCCCGGACGTCCGGGCGCCGTTCCGGCTCATAGCGGATAAACTGCACCCCCTGCTGCCGGGCTTCTCGGTAATAATCCTCCTGGAAGCCATAGGTGCGGATATCCCGGTTCAGAATATAAATCTGCATGTCCGGGTTCAGGGCCTTCATCCGCAGGGCGTTTTTGATAGCGCTCTGGCAGCAGATGCGCGAACAGTTTGGATTGCCCGGCTCTCGGGAACCCACGCACTGGATCATGACGACCTGGTCCATGCGCCGGATCGATTCCGGATCATCGGCGATTTTCGCATCCATATCCAACTGGGTCAGGACCCGGTCATCTTCGCCCAGCATGTACTGCCGGGGCCGGCTGACCAGGGCGCCCGTGGCCAGGATGGTAGCGCCGTGCTCAATTTGCATGTAATGCATTCGCGGGCCCGTCTGGATGCCGGTGGTAAACCGGCCGGGCATCCCCTTGTGATCAACGATGATGGATTGAATCAACACCTGGATTTTCTCGTGGGCCTGAACTTTTTCCATTAAACCGGACATGTACCGGCCCACATCATCCCCTTCCAGGGTTGTTCGCACCGTGCGGGCGATACCCCCAAGGCGGGCTTCCCGCTCCACCAGGTAGACCCGGAAACCCTGGTCTGCCAGGAGCAGCGCCGTGTTCATGCCGGTCACCCCGCCGCCGATCACCAGCACATTGCGGTTCATGGGGAGGGAATGCTCCACCAGGGGATGGGCCCGGATGACACCGTAAACCCCCATCTCCAGCATTTTTAAGGCCTTTCGGGTAGCATCCGCCGGTCGATCCATGTGTACCCAGGTATCCTGGTCCCGGATGTTGACGATTTCCACCAGGTACTTGTTCAAACCGCAGCGGCGCAGCATGTCCTGGAATTTGGTTTCATGGGTCCGGGGAGAGCATCCGCCGATGACCACACGGTTCAACCGGTGCTCCTGAATCAGGGCTTCCATGCGGTTCATGGACTCCTTGCTGCAACCGTACCCCATGGCTTCGGCGTATGCCACATTGGGAAAATGCCGGGCCTTTTCCACCACTTCGGAGACTGTGATCACCCCGCCGATATTGGTGCCGCAGTCACACACAAATACGCCTGCACGAAGCGGTTCTGCGGACACATCGCGTTCCGGGGGGAAAAATTCTTCTTCGTTGATGTCATTTTCATCCAGATGCATATGCGCGCCGGCCATGGCCGCGGCCGCACTGGCCTGGATCATGGTTTCCGGTATATCCTTGGGGCTTTCGCTCACACCGCAGACGTAGATGCCCGGCCGGGAAGTGGCCACCGGTTCAAAACCGCAGGTCTTTGCAAAACCGTGTTCATTGAGATCAATGCCCAGGCGATTGGCAAGCGCCACCGAGCTGTCCGGGATCCGAAACCCGGTGGACAAAACCACCATGTCAAAAATCTCGGTTTGGTGCCTTGCATTGCCGTCCGTTGCATACGTGATGGAAAGGTCGCCGGTGTCCGGGTCCGCCACGACGGAATGGGGCCGGGAGCGGATGAGCTTGACCCCGTATTCGTCCACGGCCCGGGTCAGATAGCGCTCGTAGTCCTTGCCGAAGGTCCGCATATCCATGTAGAAGATGCAGGCCTCTATCTCTTCGGCGAACCGTTCCTTGGTGACAATGGCCTCCTTGAGGGCATACATGCAGCAAACACTGGAGCAGTAGGGCACATCCGCGCGGTTGATCCCCCGGGACCCGACACACTGGACCCATGCTACCCGTGCCGGGCGCTTCTGGTCCGAAGGGCGGACCAATTGCCCCAGGGTGGGGCCGGAAGCCGACATGATACGCTCGTATTCCAGGCCGGTAACCACGTTGGGATATTTACCCGCACCGAAATTGTCAAGCACTGCCGGGTCAAACAGTTCCGCCCCGGTGGCAAGGACGATGGCGGACACGTTCAGGGTCTCGGTGGTTTCCCGGTCATCCGGGCGGATGGCCCCGACCTTGCAGACCCCTTGGAGCGCAGCATAATCCGTGACTTTTTCCGTATCCACGGAAAATGCATAGGGGGTCGCCTGCGGGTAGCGCATGCATGTGGGCGCCCGGGGATCCAGGCCCGGTGTAAATCTTACCCATTCGGGAAATTTTTCCACACACTCGCCGCAGGCGGTGCATGTGTTCAGATCAATGAAGCGGGGCATGGTTTTCACGGTGACCTTAAAGTCACCCACATCCCCGTCTACCTGTTCGACAATGGTCATGGGTTTGAGATCGATGCGTAGCTGCCGCCCGCTTTCGGAAAGATGCGGCGAGACAGTGCACAGATCGCAGTTGTTGGTCGGAAACGTCCGGTCCAGGCGGGTCATCAGCCCGCCTATGGCGTAGGATTGGTCAATCAGAACCACGTCGCGCCGGGATTCTGCCAAATCCAGGGCGGCCCGGATGCCGCCCACGCCTCCACCGATCACGAGCACGGTTTGCGTTCCTTCTTGCCTGGTGTTCATATCCATATATTCCTGCATGGGTTCCCCCAATAATGACGTTTACGAGTCCGTCGTATTTGATTTTTCAGGCACCCGACTGCTGCCGTTGCCGGATGACAGAACCGGACATCACAGCCCGGCGCCCGACAGAATATCCGGCAAGCGGTGCTCCCAGCCAAGGGTCGTGATCTTGATGCCCTGAACCCGATTTTTCAGCTCCGCTGCAGCCTCCCCGGCCATGCGAATGCATTCGGCTTCCCGGTCAGGCGCTTTGCGGATGCGGCGGATCATGTCCTCGGAAATGCGGGAACCGGGATCATGAATGGATATGTACCGGGCCATCCCCACGTTTTTGAGCAGGAACAAGGTCGCGATTACCGGCAGTCCAAAAGGCTTCAGTGCATCGACGATGCGCTGGTATGCCCCCAGGTCAAACACCGGCGGGGTGACGATATACCGGGCACCGGCTTCCATTTTCCTGCCTATGGCTTCCACTTCATGGGCCAACTGCGTGTCGTCGGCCACCGGGGACATGGCGCATCCCACCGTCAACTCGGGCGTGCCCTTCAGTTCAAAACCGGCCATATCCACGCCTTCGCACAGGGATCGAATCATTTTTAAAATTTCAACCTCTCCGAGATCATCAACGGCACTGGCCTCCCGGTGGTCACCATTGGCCATGGGTTCAGCCGGCACCGCCAACAGGTGCGGTATCCCCAGCACGTAAGCCGCCAGGACGTCGCCCTGTAGGGCCATCCGGTTTTTATCCCGGCCATAGATATGCACAACGGTTTCAAGCCCCTCCCGGCGCAGCAGGGCGCCGCCGGCCAGCGCGCTCATCCGCATGACGCCGTTATCCATGTCCGGGATCACCACAGCATCGACCCGGTCTTTCAAGCGCCTGGCATTGGTCACGAGTTCCGAGATATCCACACCCTTTGGGGTATTCATCTCGGCAAGCACCACGAACTCGCCAGCTGACAACTTCTTCTTAAAATTCATAATTAAACCTCGTTAGATAGGTCATTTATCATCGGATTCCGTTTGATTCGTCAAAAACGGACACCACCGTACTCCAGATATAACCCCTTGATTAGAACCCAGTGAATCCGCTTATTGAGATCTGGTTTCTTCGAAATCGAAATCGCTGTCGGGATCGAAATCGATCCTCTTTCCTTTTTCATGCACCGGCGCCCCGGTTTTTGCCGGGGCGCCGGTATACTGTATAAATTGAATGACAATCATGAAGCCATGGTTCGACGGTCGGTCATATCAATCAGGACCCGCTTCCTTGCCTTATCAATGCCAAGCGCTTTACGCTTTTTATCGATATGGGCGATCATTTTACGGGCATGCAGCACGGGATCGATTTCAAGGTCCCACATGCCGCCGTACATTTTTTCAAACTCTTCAAAGAGGTACTTCTGGAATACAGGCGCCCCGGAAACCGGCAGGGTAACGCCGAATACCGTGTACACGCCCGAAGCCACAAAATAGTGCCCGATGCTGATCGCTTTTTCACTCATCCATTCCGGGGCGCTTCCGGCAACCGGCAGGTCGCTGATATCTTTCCCAATCCCGCCCGCTTTTACCACTTCCGTGGCTGCCAGAAGGATGCGGCTGTTATCCACGCAGGACCCCATATGCAAAACAGGCGGAATTCCAACCGTTTCACACACTTCGGCAAGGCCGGGGCCGCAGAAGACGCCTGCCGTCTCCGGTGTTAGAAGCCCTTCCATGGCGCAGGCAATGCCATTGCAGCCGGTGGTCAGGACGATAACGTCATTTTTGATCAATTCTTTGACCACGGTGAGGTGCCCCTCGTTGTGGCGGGTCCTGGCGTTGTTGCAGCCGACCACGCCCGCGATGCCCCGGATCCTGCCGTTGATGATATTGTCGTTAAGGGTGTAGTAGGATCCCCGGAAGATGCCGCCCAGATTGTACTCGATGGATTCAACGCCGAACCCGGCAATCTGGGTGTTTTTATGACGGGGGATCATGACCTCGGTTTTCCGGTTGGCAAAATTGTCGATCGCTATTTTTACGATTCGCTTGGCATCCTCAAACGCATAGTGCTCGTCAAATTCGATGTGGATGACATTCTCCTGCTCCATTTTTGCGATGGGGTGCGTGGTGATCAGTTTGGTATGGAAGCATTTTGCCACGTTTGCGAGATTCTGCATGATGCACTGGATGTCCACTACCATGGCATCGCAGGCACCGGTGATGATGGCCAGTTCCTGCTGCAGAAACGTACCGCAAAGGGGAACGCCGTGACGCTGCAGAATCTCGTTGGCCGTGCAGCAGATGCCGGACAGCTGGATGCCTTTCGCACCCTTTGCCCTCGCATATTCCTGTATTTCCGGGGTCATGGTCGCCGTAACGATCATTTCCGAGAGAACCGGTTCATGGCCGTGAATAACCAGGTTGACATGGTCTTCCTTCAGAACGCCCAGGTTGGCCTCGGATTGGATTGGATAAGGGGTTCCGAAAAGAACATCCTGGAGGTCGGTTGCCAGCATGGAACCGCCCCAGCCGTCGGCAATGGCCGTACGGGTTCCCTGTTTCATGAGGTTTTTATAATCCTGGTCCACGCCGATATGCGTGCGGTGCATGATTTCAACGATTTCCCGGTCAATATTGCGGGGGAGCACGCCGTTTTTTTTCCATTTCTCATAAAGTGCTTCCGGGGCGCGCTTTAAATAAAGAAGCGTTCCCTCGGATTTTCCCCACTCGTTGATTGCCTTTTCCGCAACCGCCACCGCGATCTCGTCGAGGTCCCTGTCCAGGGTTTCGCCGTCAACTTCAACGGTTACGGCCACATCAAAAAGGGGGGCGATTGCCAGCAGTTTTTCAACATCCTTGATTTTATAGGCATCGGTTTCTTTTCGTGCCGCGGCCAGAAACACTTCCGCCACGCACCGGCCATGGTCCGAATGGGCGGCCGCACCGCCGGCGATCATCCGTATGAAATTTCGGGCCGCAATGGTGTTTGCCGAAGCGCCGCACAGCCCTTTTCGCTCGTCCTCACCCTCTATGCCGGACTTCGGCAGGGGCAGACGGCAGGGCCCCATGCCGCAGTTCTTGCAGCATGTGCCCTGTGAACCGATATTGCAGGGCTTCATTTTTTCGGCCCTTTCAAAAATTGTTTCAATCCCGAGGTCCTGGGCACGGACAATCATTTCACGGGTTGCCTGATCCACTGTTGCTGCTATCGGATCGGCAAGCTTTTGCTCTTTTTGAGTTTTTTTTGCATCTTCTTTCATTTCAAATCCTCCCCGGCGTAAAAGTGTTTTTGCCTTGGCGGCCAAACGCTGTCTGCCTATAAATGGATTGAAGGGGTTTTTCTCCTGCGGCAACCCGGCATCAGGTACATGGGATCCGCCAGTTTTCCATTCAGGAACGCTTCTATAACCTCCTTCAAAGACCCTCTCGTATACGAAAACACCTTGATATTATGTGAAACCAATGCCTTCTCCAGGGAAATGGATATGGCGCCGCATATCAACCATTCGATTCCCAGGCTGGCGACATACCCGGCCCGCAGCAATGGATCACTGTGCCGCAGGTCCACTTCGATGCGCCTGACTTCCCGGCCCTTTTCGATTTCAATAAGAAGGATTTCCCTTGACGTGTCAAAAACCGGTGACACGCGACCCTGCCAGTATGGTATGGCGATTTTCATGCGATAAAGACTGCATGAGGCATGCCAAGGTTTTTTTAAAAATATAAGGCACTGTTTTATTATTAAAAAAGACCTATTCAAAAAACATGGGCAGGCTTTTCAACATGGCAATTTGCAAGTTTTAGCCCGTCATACTATTGCAAATTGCAAAAAAAGGGCGTATGGGTACTGAAAATGATTCACTGATTTTGATCACCGTTGCAAAAGGGAACATGCTTTTTGCCCAATAAACAACCCGGCAATGCGAAACCAACAGGCGCTTTCGATTATGAACCTTGAAAAAATATACAGGCACTACCACACGATCCTTGATTCCATTAATGAGGGGGTTTTTACCGTTGACCTGAACTGGCGGATTACTACCTTCAATAAAGCAGCGGAGCGTATCACCGGCGTGACACGTGAACAGGCCATCGGCGTTGCCTGCAGCGAAGTTTTCAGGGCGAATCTCTGCGAGACGTCATGCGCCCTGAAAAGGACGCTTGAATCCGGCAAATCGATATATAATGCCATGGCCTACTTCATTAACGCATCCGGAAAACACGTACCCATCCGCATTTCCACGGCGCTCCTGAAGAACAAGTCCGGCAAAATTATCGGCGGCGTGGAAACTTTTCAGGATATTTCCATGATCGAGCAGCTGCGCAAGGAACTCGAGGGGCGCTACACATTCGAAGACATCATCGGCAGAAGCCGGACAATGATGGACCTGTTTGAAATTCTGCCCAAAATCGCGGAAAGCGGCAGTACTGTTTTACTGGAAGGCGCCAGCGGCACCGGCAAGGAGCTTTTTGCAAGGGCCATCCACAACTTATCCGCCCGAAAAAAGAAGCGGTTTATCCCTTTGAATTGCAGCGCCCTTCCGGACACCCTTCTCGAATCGGAGCTTTTCGGATACAAGGCCGGCGCCTTTACGGATGCCAAGAAGGACAAGCCGGGCCGCTTTAAATTAGCGGATCATGGGACCCTGTTTCTCGATGAAATCGGCGACATTTCCCCTGCCATGCAGGCCCGCCTGCTTCGCGTGCTGCAGGAGCATCAGATTGAGCCCTTGGGCTCTGTGATTGCGGAAAATATCGATGTCCGGATTATCGCGGCAACCAACAAGGACCTTACAAAATTGGTGCAGTCCGGAAAATTTCGCAAAGACCTGTTCTACCGCATCCGGGTCATCCATATCCAGCTGCCCGATTTGAAGGACCGGCGGGAAGACATCCCCCTGCTTGTCTCCCACCTGGTATCCAAACTGAACCGGCTCAAGGGAAGGGATATTGCCGGCGTGTCGGGGTGGGTGATGGCCAGGCTCATGGAATACGAATACCCGGGCAACATCAGGGAGCTCGAAAACATCATTGAACATGCGTTTGCGCTGTGTGAAGGGGAGCTGATCGATCGGGAGCACCTGCCTCCGGAGCACCGCCCGGAGGCCGTTTCAATTATGCAGGGACCGGACACCGCCGCATCCCTGAAAACGATGGAAAACGCCTTAATCAAGGAGGTGCTGCGACGCCACGGGGGCAGCAGAATACGTGCTGCCCGGGAACTGGGCATTGACACGAGTACGCTTTACCGGAAAATCAAGGCGATGGAAATTGCGCTTCCGCCCAGGGATGGCAGAAGCCGGAAGGAATAGTCGTGCAAGTTGCACTGTTTAAAAATCGGCCGCGGGGTTAAATGGAATCCACAATATCCAGTTGCAGAATGTTAAGCATATGCTCATATCGTGCTCGCAGGAAAACCACCCATCCCGTTATTTTTTAAAAATGAGGACTTGATATGTATCAACTGATTGTTTTCCATAGCGGAAACCCCCGCTGAGTGTCTTGCCAAAAGGCTATGGGCGTAGCCAGGGAGATGGCAGAAAGCTTTAAAGGTCAATTGGATGTGAAATTTTACACCATGGATTCCCAGGAAGCGAAAAAGCACCACTTCAAGGGTGCAACAGTGGTTTATTTTGAAAATGAAGCCGTTCCGATTAAGGTGGCCATGGATAAAATCCAAATGGAAGCGTTTTTATCGGAGCGAATAAACCCCCAAAGCGGCCCGGAAAATAATTGACGGCTTCGTAAAAAGTTCAATATCTGCGAAGGGGACTGCGCCCTGAAAAGGACCATGAAAGAAAAAAACCGTTTGTCGCCATCAATTGCGTTGCGCTTCCGGATACGCTCCTTGAATCGGAGCTGTTCGGATACAAGGCAGGCGCTTTTACAGGTGCGAGGGCGGGAAATCATGGGGGTGTCGGAAGAGGTGATGGCGTGGCTGATGGAATATGATTACCCGGGCAATGTCCGGGAACTGGAGAACATCATCGAGCATGCGTTCGCGCTGTGCAACGGCGATCTGGTCGAATGCCGGCACCTGCCACCGGAACACCGGCCCGGCAATACCCCGGCGGAAGACGTGCCTGCGTTTTCACTCAAGGCCATGGAAGAAGCACTGATATGAAGAGCGCTGGTACGCCACGGCGGCAGAAGTCATAAAAATAGCTGTGCAAATTGCAATGCTGCAGTAAGGGCGAGGCAAAAATGCGGATTACCATTGTTTACGACAATACCAGCCAGCAGGAAAACCTTGTAGCGGACTGGGGGTTTTCGTGCCTCGTGGAGGCTTACGGCAAAATCATCCTCAAGCGAATATGAATGTCTGCAAAATCCGCCCTTATCCATTTTCCAGTCATCCCCGGTTCCGGCTCTGCCTGGCCGAACAGGTTCAACTGCGTCTGGTCGGGCTCATGGGGTTGCTTTTCGGATTTTCTGCCGAAGATCTCGTTGGTAAGCAGGCGGATGCGCTCTTCCAGCAACTCGATATGCTTTTTGGACTTCTCATGCTGTTCGGCAAATTCGATGATTATTGCCTTGAGTGCATCATGGTCGTCAGGAAGTGTTGCAGTATCGAGTTTCATGGCCCATGAAATGGCATAAAATACTGATTTTGTATAGTCTTATCTGGTTTTATAAGTAAAAAAAATTGTGCTGGCGGCGCTTAATAAAGTGTCGTGTATTTGAGTTTTTTATGTGCCCGGGCCTGATGGATATCCAGTTCCGAGGATAGCCGGAGCTCGATAAACGTCGGGCTCTCCGGCGGATGCAGCCTTTTCTTCCAGTACTGGAACTGGTGCCGGCAGAGACCATGCTCCCGGCAGTAATCCACCTGGGTCCGGCCGCTGGCAGACCAGTCCTTGAGATGCTTTTTCCAGATGCGGCATTTTCTTGCATTCTCGGCTTTTCGGGATTGCGCCATGACGCCTCCTTCATGAATTTTAATTTTCGGAGGATCATGGCATAACGGGGTCAGGCTGGGAAGATGCGGTTAATTGAGCGGTTACCTTCTTTTGGCGCGCCGGCCGGCCCGCTGGTCGGCCGCTTGCAACCCGGCTTGAACGCTTCCGGCATGATCAATCCTCCTTTTTTGGATGTGAGTTCACGGCTGCAAGACTCAGCCTGCATTGGCCCCATTTCCGTAGCTCTGCTCAACCTTGATCTCCTGAGCAAAAGCTGAGGGTCCTAAAAACAATTTTATCGAATACCTGGTTATTGGAAATGTTCAAAAGCTTATAATTTCATATCCGGCCAAGCGGTATCCGGCCATTCCCGGATGTCCGGACATATCATCCAGCAGATTGAGGCCCTGGGCCTCGGCATCCTTTAATACGCCCATTTTATTCGAACAGGCCCGGCATGCTCCTTCAACCATGCCACCATCTTTTACCTTCTCCCAAAGCTGATGCAACGGATGCCCCGATTGGGCAAGCTCAGGGATCAGCTTAGTGGCTGACCCTTCAACAATGATTTTTGCCTCATTTCCTGTCTCATTCATATCCAGGGCGTTTAACAGCACATGGATAAAGCACATGGGATCTCCATTGAATACAAAAAGGGCAAACTTTGTCATTTTGAACTCCCGCATTTGGGGCATTTTTTTTCATAACAGGGTTTACCCTGCTCATGCTCTACCTTTTGACCGCACTTGGGGCAGACGCAAAAGCCGCTTGTATTCATACCGCCTCCCCGTCCCCGGCCGGGACCAGATCCTTTTTCTCTGCCTTCCGATTTTTTTTGCCCTGGCATTGGCGCCTCCTTATTTTTTAATCCATAAAAAAAATGCTTATTATGAGCATAATCCCGAAATTAAAGGGGGGCAAGAAAAACTTTGGAGAATTGCGACATGCAAATCTTTCTTGGCGAAAAAGGAGGACGTTTTTTGAAATTGAATTCATCAAGCGCAACCCTTTGCCAAATTTGCACATTGAATCTGGCAATCCTGTCTGGCCATAGAAGTCGCATTACTGTCGGGGAATAGCCGCCTGTGCAAGTGGACTCTTAAAAAACAGCCTGATTTTTATCTTGAAATTTCGATCAACCCCGGATATAATCCTCATAAGTACAAAGATCGTCATAACTTTTGGGCCTTTCAGTTCAACCACGTTTTATCCATCATCCTTTTATATCATCTGATTCCTGAGATTCCAGCAAGGGTGAGCAAATTTTTATTTTGTACCTCTTGTTTTGCAAGATGCAGTATAAAACGGTAGTCGTTAAGTGCCATATTATTCTTTGGTCAAAATAAAATAGTTATACAGGGGTCATAAATATGAAGAAGATTGGAATAATCATTTGTAACCGCTATCACACTTGTGCGGGCGGGAAGTGTCTCCGAGCTATGCGCAACCGTGAAGGGGCTTTTTCCCTGTACAAGGGAGATGAAATAGATCTTGTCGGATTTACTACATGCGGGGGATGTCCTGGTGGAAATGTAGAATACGCTCCAGCAGAAATGAAAAGAAATGGAGCAGATGTCATCCATTTAGCCACCGGTTTAGTGGTCGGATATCCACCTTGTCCACGGTTGAAAGATTTTTGCAGTTACATTCCTGCAAAGTACGGATTGGATGTGGTAATTGGCACGCATCCAATACCTCAAAACTATTATTTAACTCACGAAAAACTTGGCACTTGGCAAACTGATAAATGGCAAAATCGAATTAAGCATGTCTTACCAAACGAAGAGATGCGCTTGGCATATGATTAATGACTTACTACTATTGGTAAGCTTCAGCAAGAGACTCCACGAGCCTTAGGCTTTTTTAGCTTGAAGAATAAATTGCTTGAAGTGGTCGCGGTCACAATCAACAAATGGCAGTTGACATATCGTTCTTCTTCAAACAGCGGCCCTTAAAAAACTTGAAGATTTTTCTTGCACGTCAATGTTTTTGGTCTTATGCTCATAAAAAAGTTTTCATTGAAGCAAAATAAATAAGGGGGGTGAATTTTTTGGACCAGGTTAAATCGGGTAGCAGAAAAAAAGGAACCGGCCCCGGCCGAGGACGCGGTGGAGGTATGAACACAAGCGGGTTTTGTGCGTGCCCCCTTTGCGGTCAGAGAGTGCCGCATGAACGGGGAAAGCCTTGTTTCGAACAAAAATGCCCTGAGTGTGGTGCTGAGATGACAAGGGGAGAGTCATAATTTCAGGCAAGACGGAAAAGCCAAAGGGAGTATTGAAGATAATGGAAAAAATATTGATTGTCGGATGCAAAAGAGCCATGGACGATGTGTGTATCGGTTGTTCACGCTGTATGGTCGGCTTTAACAGAAGAGCCGGCGAATTTGAACGTTACGGCAGCGATGATGCTGAACTGATAGGGCTTATTAACTGCGGAGACTGTCCGGGTGCAACCATTGTTACACGGCTTGCGCAAGTCAACCTCTGGAACAAGGCGGTTGATGAGAACGTGACCAAAGTGCATGTCGCTCCATGCATTGCGGATCATTGCCCTTACAAAGATGCAATTGTCGGGAAAATAAACGCTAAGGCCGGGGTTGAAGTCATTCAAGGTACCCATCCGTATAAACCGTCGGATATATTTGCTTGATTTTTAGAAATATACCTTGTTGCTACGGTCAGCGATGCGGGTATTTATCCCACTGAGAATATGGGTTTCAATATAATAACAGGTGCAGTGATGCGGCCCGGTTTGTATTTGAAAGACGGTCTGTGGTCAGGCTTTTTTGGGTTGATACAATCAATAAAATCCGGAAACGGTTTTGGAATTTGATCACGGCAGCAATCTTTTCTTCAGCGGCCTCACGGGGTGCGGAAAGTACGTTCCGTGGCAAGTTATGCTGCACTTTCGTTGCTATGAAAAAAACCTATCCTTGCGCAATCGCCTCCCGTACTTTGACTGCCAATGCCTGCCGGGATAAAGGTTTCTGGATGAAAAGGACGTCCGGATCCAGTACCCCGGTATGAGCGATCACATTTTCCGTATAACTCGACATGTATAGGGTTTTCAACCCGGGCCGGCTCATGGTCAATTTCGAGGCCAGGTTTCGCCCATTCATCTCCGGCATGACCACATCGGTCAGGAGCAGATGAATTGTTCCTTCATATGCTGCGGAAAGCCTCAATGCCTCAGATGGATTTCCAGCGGCCTGAACGGTGTAGCCCAGCCTCTCGAGTATCCGCCTGGACATGTGCAACACGCCTTTTTCATCTTCAACGACCAGGATGGTCTCCGTTCCGGTGGGTACTTGGCCGGTGGATGTTATTGCGGGCTTCAAAGAGGACGCTTCCGCTTCATGCCGGGGCAGGTATATTTTAAAAGTCGTTTTCATCCCTGGCTCGCTGTAGACGTTTATAAAGCCGTTGTTCTGCTTCACGATGCCATAGACCGTGGCCAGGCCGAGCCCCGTTCCTTTCCCGATTTCCTTCGTGGTAAAAAATGGTTCGAACAGGTTTTCAAGCGTCTCCTTGTCCATCCCGGAACCGTTATCGCTTACGGTAAGCATGACGTATTGCCCGGGAACAAAATGAGATAGTGTACAATATTCTTCATCAACCTCGATATTGGTGGTTTCTATTATTATCTTGCCCACATCGGTAATTGCATCACGCGCATTGACAGCAAGGTTTGCCATGATCTGGTCCACCTGTGAGGGGTCTATCTTTACAGGCCACAAATTTTTGCCGGGGTGCCACACAAGTTCAACGTTTTCGCCGATCAGGCGCTGCAGCATATTCAGCATGCTGGGAATGGTGTCGTTTAAATCAAGCAGCACCGGGCTGATGGTCTGTTTCCGGGCAAAGGCCAAAAGCTGGCGCACTATGTCGGCGGATTTTTTTCCAGCAGTGTATATTTCCTGTATTTTTTTGTGGAGGGGGTCTGAGGGGTCTATCATTTCGATGGCCATTTCGGCATATCCGTTGATGATGGTAAGTTTGTTGTTGAAATCGTGCGCAACCCCGCCTGCCAGCCTGCCCACGGATTCCATCTTCTGGGCCTGGTTGAGCTGGGCCTGCAGTTTTTTGCGGTCGCTTTCCGCCAGTTTGCGGCTGGTAATGTCGCGATCCACGCCATTCAATCCGATAAGGGTTCCGTGTTGATCGTGAATGCAGGTAACAGCGGTTTCAACGATAATGGCGCTCCCGTCCTTCCGGTAATATTCCAGTTCAAGGGAGATGCTTCGGTGGGGGTCCGCCTGCTTCGTTTTTTCACGGGCCATTTCCTGCACAAAGGTTTTGAGTGCCTTTTTTCGGGATGCCGGCGTCATCATCTCTCCCAGAGTCTGGGTCATCCGTTCTTCCGGAGAAAATCCATAGAGCCGCTCAACCGACTGGCTTACATAGGTGAGGCCAAGCTTCGTATCGCAGGTCCAGATAAAGTCGTTCATCCCCTCTGCGATCAGGCGGTATTTGGATTCGCTTTGCCGGAGCGCTTCCACCGCCTTTTCATGTTCCCGTATCTTGCGTGAAAGCTGTCGGTTCGCTTCTTCCAGATCAGCGGTCCGTTCGGTTATGCGCTCCTCCAGTTGATCTTTTGATTCTTCGATCTGCCGCATGAGAAAGAAATTGTGCCGGCTCATGTACTCGATGACATAGCAGATCAGCATGCCGGCAAAATTGGCGCTGACGAGAAAAAAATTGTTGCTGATGAGAATGGTTCCCGGGGTAGCGGACCATACAGCGGCCACATTGTAGAAAACCACGATCAAAAGCCCTGCAAGAGATGCCCACAGGAATTGCAGGAAGGCAAATGCATAGCCGAACATCAGCACCAGGATCAATCCGGCATAGTAATAATGGCTGATCGGCTCCGGCGCCACGAGGACCATGAGTACGATTCCCAACCCCCCGACTGTGACCATAAAGAACAGTATGGGCTGGAGATACGGGTAGAGGCGGGGAACGTAGGTGGCTGCAACAACGAGCAGGAGCCCGGGGCAGACAATGGCATATCGGATCAGCCAGGTGATATGCTTTTGTTCCGGCAACACCAGGGCGTCTAGAATTCCGAACAAGCCGTAGAGCAAGGCGCCCAGGAAAAAGGAAATTCTGACCAGGAAAAGTGTAGAGCGGAGATGATGCTTTTTGTACAAGGGCTCCAGGGCCGACTGGGGGCCGGAGAACCTCAAAGACATCATGTTCAGATGCATGACCTTGCTCCTCCCTGTGGCAATGCAGGCTTGCTCAATAAAACGATGATCTTTCTTCTTGGATTGCCCAAGCCTTGCGCTTGTCACGCCATGGCGTGATTAGAAAGTCGTCTGATCAAGACTTTTACGAAAGAATCTTATTTTTGCTTATGTGCCATGAATTGTCCTTTTGGTAAAGTGTAAACGTCTGAGCCACCCCTGAAATTCTAAATGCTGCAGGGGCGTAAAAGAACAAAGCCCTGCGAATTCAAGGCCATTAAGCAATAGCAGAGTCAATGTTTACGGCCGGCGTATGGCTAAAGCCCGAAAAATATTTTTTTGTAAATGTTTATATCATGTTTATAGTTTTGATAGTCTCGCAAAAAAGGTGATCAGGAGACTTTGTAAAAAGCCCGGAATCCAGGCATGTGCAACCTTTAGAGTTCGCCTGCTGGATGAGAGCATGGAGGGGCTGTCAAAAACATTGCATGAAATGGCAAGTCATCTTGAGATCTTTTTGCCGGATAGTACGGCATGGATCTAATGTTTTGTAATGGTTTGCGATAAATGGTTTGCGATAAAACATCGCACAGGGTCTTGTTCTTATGGCACAACTTCAATGTCCGAACTGTGGCAGCAAAGGGTTTCACATTAAGAGCCCTGATGAGGAGCGCGACAGATACGAATTTGAATACCGGGACGGGCAGCTCTTCTTCGGTGTATGGGTAGATGAAGAGAGCCGCCCGAAAATGGATGACGACACGCCCATCTTCTGCAATGTTTGCGCATGGCAGGGAAAATTCCATACGGGGCAATAAGCATGTCAGTCTATACCTGACACGACAGCGAACATGCCCCCTGCGCTGGGTAAAAGGCATAGTGCCCGGCGTTTTCAGAGAAACCCATTCATATTAAAAAAAGGAGGTTTTACCATGGACGCAAAAGATTATTGCAATTCAATGGCAGCAGAACTGACCGCTTGGAAGGCCAAACTGTTTGACGTAATCGCCAGGACGGATAAAATGGGCACTGCGGAAAAGGACAAGGTCTTTGAATACTTTGGTGAAATGAAGATCGTTATCCAGGATATTGAGGATAAGATCGAGTCGCTTCGCACGGAATGCCCGTCCGATTGGAGCCCGCAGAAGAAGGACATCGAGGATGCGCATGTGGACATGCGCTCCAAGTACGAAGAAACGC
>PUOB01000158.1 GCA_003551985.1 Desulfobacteraceae bacterium
ATCAGCATAACGCGCCTTTGCGGCTCCCAGGGGCATAAACTCCCCGTCCTCCAGTACCCGCAGCAGATCAGCCTGAAAGGACATGGATGTATCGCCGATCTCGTCCAGAAAAAGCGTGCCGCCATGGGCCAGTTCGACTCGTCCGCGTCGATCCTTGACAGCGCCGGTAAAAGCGCCCCGGGTATGCCCGAAAAGCTCTGATTCCAGCAGGGTATCGGGAAGGGCGGCGCAGTTGACCGCAACAAACGGGTCGTTTTTCCGCGTACTCAGCCGGTGAATGGCCTTGGCCACCATTTCCTTGCCCGTGCCGGTGGCCCCTTCGATGAGTACCGCACTGTCGCTTTCCGCGATATCCGGGAGAAAGGATAGCACCTTGCGCATCGCCGGGGACCGGCCAATGATGTCCTCGATGGTGAAATCCTGCGTCACCTGCTTGCGCAGCGTTTCCAGGTCGGACAGGTCGCGAATGGTTTCCATGAGGCCGGTAACTTTGCCCTGTTCGTCATGAAGCAGGTTGCAGTTGATGGCGACTGTTTTTATCGCGCTGGAATTGCATACAATCCTTGTTTGCTGCTCACCGGACGGCTGATGCCCGGCCAGCAGGTCGTCCATGGGGCATCTGCGGCGGCACAACTGACTTTGAAGCACATCATGGCATTTTCGGCCGATCATTTCATCGACGCCATACCCGGTAATGGACTCGGCAGCCGGGTTGGCATACGTCACGGTTTTTTCCAGGTCAAACGTGAGAACCCCTTCCCGGACGCTTTCCACGATGGTGCAGCAGTGGGTCGGCGGCAGGGCCATAAAACGGCAGGAGGTTGTTTTCGGGGATGAACCGGAATTGCCCGTTGCCATTTAAATTCTCCTTTATTCTCTCTACTTTTCGATTTCTTTTTTCATCTGTTCGAATTCTTCTTTGGTGATTTCGCCCTTTGCATAGCGTTTTTTGAGTATCTCGCTTGCTGATTCGAAATCACCACGGCAGAGGGAACGGAACCCTCCCCGCACAAAAACCATATAGAATATAATTAAAAAAACAATCATCATGAAGGCAGGCATTATCACGGGGAATGCCCCCCAGCAGTTCCAGAAATACCCCGGTCCCATATGTATATGCCCCTTTCTTATATTTTTATTGTATATTCCTCAAGTACGAAGCAGCCCTCGCCTTTACAATAAAACCATACAGCAAAAACATCAATGGCATTTAAATGAAATTTCCATAAGCTTTCTGCATCAGGATACGTCGTGTTTTGCGATTATATTCTGAAATATGGTGAAACAGTTAATAAAACATTTTGCGAAACAGTTTCACCTGTTGAAACACGCGCCTTTTCCCCAAGCTTTTCTTTCCGCGTCTGATATAGAATAATTTTAGTAATATATAAAGTTATACATCCATATTGACATAGTTGGCATAGGAGTTGCGTTTTACTTTGCAGAAAACATATCTTCGAAAACAAAAACAAGAAGAGGCCGCCAGTGAGAAAAAAACCTACCATCGCATTGGTTCTGGGAGGCGGGGGCGCCCGGGGGCTGGCACATCTCGGCGTGATCCAGGCTTTTGATGAGGCGGGCCTCCGCCCGGATCTGGTGGTGGGAAGCAGCGCAGGGGCGCTGGCCGGGGCGGCCTATGCGGCCAATGCAGATATCGCCGATACCCTGGAGCAGGTACAAGCGGTATTTGGTTGCGGGCAGCCTGGCGTCAGGGGCATCCGCAGATTCATTCGCGCAGGCACCGACAACGGCAAGGAGAATCATTTTCTGGGCCGATTCCTGCGATCCTGGGGCAAAGAGATTTTCCTGGGCTTCGCCATGTTTCGAAAATCCGTAATGTCGGAAGAGGACCTGGAGGAGAGCGTGTCGGCCTTTGTGCCGGATATCGATATAGAAGAGGCAGCGATCCCCCTGGTCGTGTCGGCCGTGGACCTGATAACCGGAAAGGCCGTGGCTTTGAGCAAGGGTTCAATGGTGAAATCCGTGATGGCAAGCTGTGCGGTTCCGGGATTCATGCCGCCGATCGAGTACAACGGTATGACGCTGATCGACGGCGGAGCCGCGACCAACATTCCTGCGGAGATGGCCCGGGCCGCAGGGGCGGATATCGTGATCGGCGTGGATGTGAGCGCCTGCCTGTGCCGCCCACCACTGCTCAATGACGGAATCGACATCATGGGACGTGCGGTGGAAATTATGAATGCGCACCTCAATGAGTGCAACGCCCGTCAATCCGATCTTTTGATCGTTCCCGATGTCAAAATGTTCGGGTGGACAGATTTTCATTGCTTCCGGGAAATTATCTCTGAAGGACAAAAAGCGGCCGGCGCCGTCTGCAGGGAACTGACCGGAGGTGGTCGATTTGCAAAGAGGGGTTTACGGCATGAAAGTGCTTCTCATTCAGTCCAGGGGGCAGACCGGCATGGGCCTGAACGGATTTATCGTAACCAAGCCGCCGGGCCTGGCGTTGGTGGCTGCATCGCTTGAACCCCATGAGGTCCGGATTGGGGATGGGAGACAACACCCGATTGATTCTTGACCGAGGCGCATATTTCAGCGCTGTATATGCTGAAGTTGAATACCTTCTTACGGTAGCCGCGTCACCGACGGTTGATGTTCCGGAATTGCCGATCAAGATGTACGGCCGCTACCTGCCTGAAACCATTAATGCCGAAGTGAGTAGACTTGGCGGCAACGAAATCGACGGTGGCCTGCTGGATGCCTTTTGTCTGCAAGCCGATTGCCTGAATCGCTTCTGTCCTGTCGAGCCCCTGGCGGGGGCTTGCAAAGATTCATCAAGATAAGGATAAAAAATATGGACAAGCCGGTTACTACAGCCATTCCGGTCTGCTGCGACCGGATCGCGTTTCACTTTGCGTGGTGCAGCCATGTGCTTCTTGTGGAAACCGCAGGAGGCGAAATTTTGAGACGGCAAAAAAGAGCCATGCCCCATGAGGAGCCATGGGACATGGCCCGCACCCTGGTGGCCTTAGATATCGATCAACTGGTCTGCAGGTTCATGCCGCTGCATTTCCGTGACTGGTTCGAGGGCAAGCAGGTGCGCGTAATCGACTGCAGTGGCGGGAACCTGCGATCGACGCCCGAACCCTTAGGACAGCAGCTCGGAGCAATGACGTGCCCGGATCAGATCGGGCACCGGCTCCGGGAATTTGACCCCCCCGGGTGTCGGTAAATAACACTTAGGTAGTGCTGAACGGAAATGCCCCTCAACCGAATCGCCAGCATACGCGAAGCCTGTTATCGTACCCAAGGCATTCTGATGATCAACTATCCCACAGTCCAACCGGCGCCGATTGTATGAAGTTGACCGGAGATGAGCGATGCTGAAGAAGCGGAACGGGAAACCGTATTCTGATTTTCAAGCCCTCCTGTCGTTGATATCAGGAGAATCAGTCTGGTCCGTGTTGATTTCAGGAACCTCAAATTCAATCCTGCCATTTTGCCAAACAGGTATTTTATAATTATTTTTTTTTGCGTCCTCAGCTACTTTTACTGCCGCACGTTGAAGCGCTTTTAGTCCTAAAATTGAGTATTTATTATATTCCTTCATTCATTGTTCCCTGACTCTTCTAAAATTACAGGTATTTTCCCGGATGTATCAAAGATAGTCCAGGAATCAGCCAATTGCTTGTAAATATGTTGAAAATTTTCCCAACTCCGCTCATACCGGCGTCTTATAACATTCTCCGGCACATTATGACCACCCTGAGCGACTCTTAATTTCACGCGCTCAATTGCCAAATTAACTGATGGAAGTTTAAGGTAATAAATTATCACTTCGTAATTTTGTGACTTCCAGCTTCTGATTTTCTCTGCATATTCCTTTCCGCTAAATGTTGTTTCAAATGCGAATGATTGATTTTTATTGACGAATTCATTCATTTGCTGAATCATTAATTTCCCTGCCTGAATCGCTACTTTCTCAGGCTGAAAAGGGGATAGGCCTTTGGCAATCAAATCAGCGTTAATAAAATTAAGGCATTCTGCCTCGATGGGAAGAAACTCATTGGCAAATGTCGTTTTACCGGCTCCATTCGGACCAGCAATAATGTAACATTTTTTTTGCATGCACGAGTACCTTTGTTTTATCTAAAAGTAAGTTCAGCATTAGATAAGTATATAACACAATTAAGAATATAAAAAAATTACAATCTGCCAGTGACGGCCTGACTTTAAGAGTGCACGGCAACTTCAACACGGCAACAGAGGAGATCGACGACCGCCTGGGAGGTGTGATGCGAATCCGCAGGAATACCGGGTGTATTTTGCTACCCCGCCGCTATGCGTTACCAAAAACGTTACAGCCCATACGCCGACGCGATGATTTCCAGCGGATGAAATACCGGAAGCGACGGCAGCAAATGCCGGAACTGGAGCCGGCAGCTCAGGCAGTCGGTAACGATGGCTTCCGGGGAAGCCTCCGCGATTTTTTCAGCCAGCGGTTTCCCCAGGTCAACAGAAGCATCGTGAAAGCTCTTTTTAAAACCAAGGCTGCCGCCCATGCCGCAGCAATCCATTGACGCGCCAATCCGAAGGCGCTCAAGGCCGGGAACAAGCGCGAGCAACGTTTCGTAGGGGCTGCCGATATTCTGCTCCCGCTGGTGGCAGGGGGCGAAATAGACCATGCGGCGTTCCATGCGCCCCAGGTTCGTATCGAAGCGCTCTTCCTGGTGCATGCGTTCCAGATATTCCCCCATATCCAAAAGCGCCTCGGACAGACGGATGCGCGCAAGGGGGTCGATGCCTGCAAAAATCGGGTTGTCCATGAGAATCTTG
>PUOB01000419.1 GCA_003551985.1 Desulfobacteraceae bacterium
GTATTTTGAGGATTAAAATTTGAGCCTGACGCAGAAATTGGTGAAAAAGACGGTTTTCGTTCAGCCACTAATTGCCGAGTTCGCCCAGGCCGTAAAGATGAACCATGACAAAATATCGTTCATCCCTTGTTCCGTCTAGATCTTCCATGGCCCGGTATGAAAAATCGGCGCTCCAGCAGTCCGCTTTATAGCGGAAACCGGCGTTGAGTTCAACATTGGTGTTGTGTTCCAGGTTTCTTTCGTAATCCCCGTAAACATCGAGCCATGCCCGCACAGGCACTTCCAGTTCGAAATACAGGCTTTCATTGGCATCTCTGGCGTACCTGTAGTCGACGCGAAAGCGGCTTCCCCATATATCCCTGAGTCTCACCGAGGTGTTGCCGCCAAGGAAGGTGTTTTCCTGGTGACTGTACCGAGCGTCCGCATGAATCGTCAGTATACGTGCCGGGGTAATGTCGATTTCCCCATAAATGGGCAGCAGCGCGTCATCCCTGTCCTCGTAATTGAAATCATAGGGCTGCTCCACCATGAACCGGGCAAACCGGTTGTAGGACCGCTCCGGATCCCGGTCCCGGCGTTCGACGGTCCGCCTGGAAGTAAAAAAATGCGTCAGGGAGAACACCATGCGGTTTTCCGCTTCGATCCGGTCGATATCGTCGAAATCCGGGTATTCGGATTGATCCACCGACGGAATATAGGAATATTTTACCTGTGGCAGTATGGTGTGCTTTACCTTTTCAATGCCGAAGCCGGAAACCGGAAAAATCCGGTGGAAATCCGCTGACAGGTCCACGCCGAGATCATAGATCCCCCGGTGGGTATAGCGCGCCATGTCGTCTTCAATGGTATCGTCGGCAATGATATCGCTTCGATCGGCATCCGTGTACCAAACGGTCTGCCGGAAGCCTGCGGAAGGCTCGAGTGTGAAATGCCGCAGGGGGTAAAACGGCAAGGACAGGCGCGGGTGCAGATCCGCCCGGTGCCCGGTTACACCGTCTTCCCTGAAAAAATAATTGTACTCGGTATTCAGGGACCCATACAGCCGGGGATGGTAAAATGGTTGTTTTAACGCGTTGTAGCTGATCATGGGAAGGCGCTGGAGGGTGTCGTTTTCGTCTTGAAGCCGGCGCTTCACAACGTCATCATACCATATCAGGTCGGTGTTCAGGGACGACGTCGTCCAGGTTCGATTCAGGTTTAAGCGGTTCTCTCGGACCGGATCGTTCCGGTCGTCGATACCACGGTCAAAATCGGATTCAAAATCGCTTTCGACCTGGCTGTGCCCGGTGTATCCATGGCGGAAATCACGTAGATAGTCCTGGTCGCTTACAACGTCCAGATCGAACCGGGCCATGACATCCGCCGGCAACGCCTGGTCCGCTTTCATCCGGAACCAGTAGCGGCCGGCATTGGGACGAAGAAGGCCGTCGCCGGTATACCCCCATTGTCGGTCGGGATCGTCGGGGTCGTCATCCACCCTTCGATCCCGGAAGCCGTCAAACATTAACGTCCCCCTGGACAGGTCGCTCAGCATGTAGCGATATTCAAAGCCCAGCTTTTCACCGCGTTTCTGGATATGGTGGTAGTAAACCGTTGCGTCCTGATGATCGGTGATAGCCCAGAAATACGGCTGCATGTAGCCAAAACCATTTCTGGCGGAATAATCCAGGTGCGGATAGAGAAACCCGGACTGGCGCTTGGTTTTGGCCGGGAATACAAAAAAGGGAACATAAAAAACGGGTGTTTCCCGGATGCGAAAAGCGGCATGCCGCACGGTCGCGTATCCTTCAAGCGTGACATTGACATTGGATCCTGTTATGCTCCAGTCCGGCACTGTCTGGCTGCATGAGGTCAATCCGGCCTGTTTTATGTTATATGTGTATTCACCGGTTTTCGTTATCCGGTCTCCCTTGATGTAAAAGTGGGTCTCTTCAACAAAAAGAAGGCCCCTATACAGGGTTCCGGTTTCGGAAAGCAGGTCTACGGTGAGTTCGTCGCCCGTAAGGGTGTCGCCATTGACGGCGAAAAATACGTTTCCGAATGCGTGCGCGGTCATTTCAACCCTGTTGAAGCTTATCCGGTCCGCTTTCAGCAGGCTGTCAAGATGGGTAATGGCGACATTCCCACGGGCGATGAACCTCTCTTCGGCCGGGTCAAAGGAGATCTCGTCGGCCGTCATTCGCCAGGGTTCACCGGGGTCGGTTTCACCCGGTACGACGGCCGCATGCCCTGCGGATGCAATCAACATGCAGATACAGGCAGCTGCAGCGCAGATGGATCCCCTCAAGCTTGATAGACGTTTAATGCTGCGGCATTTCAAGGCTTTATTACCGTTTTGAATTAATATCCTTGAAGGCTTACGAAATTTTGAGTATAAAAAACCGAAATTCTAAAAATGTCAAGGCAATAACATACGGCAGGACCATCAGCGCCGAATGGTGCGGGAAGAGGCCCTTGAATGAAAAACAGGTTTGCCAATGAATTGAAAGCCGGTGACACGGTTGATGACATCTTTGTCCTGGCTGAAAAGGTACGCGGTGTAAAGCGTGACGGTGAGCCGTACCTGACCCTGACATTTTCGGACAAAACCGGCCGCATCCGGGGCGTTGTATGGGACAATGCGGATAAGTGGTCGGGCATGTGCGCCCCCGGGGATTTTGTCCGTATACAGGGAAGTGTTTCCGAATACAAGGGAAACGCCCAGGTCGTGGTTAAACGGATCGAGAAAGCCGATGCCGGATTTGAACCGTCCGACTTTCTGCCGGCCTCGGCCCGTGATGCCTCGCAGATGCTGCAGCGGCTTCAGGCGATAACAAAAACCATTCGCACCGACCCCCTTCGCCTGCTTATTGAACGCTTCTGGGATGACGAGGCGTTTGTTTCAGCGTTCAAAACGGCACCGGCCGCTAAAATCATGCATCACGCATTCATCGGGGGCCTGCTGGAACACACCCTGTCCATGGCGCTGCTGGCCGACCGGGTTGCGGACCACTATGAGGGCATTGACCGGGACCTGCTCCTGGCCGGATGCATCCTCCATGATATCGGAAAAACCCGGGAGTTTGTATACGATACCCGTATCGATTACACCGATGAAGGGCGGCTGGTGAATCATATCGTCATGGGTGTGGGCATGATAGAGGAAAAAATGGCCGGCATAAAGGATTTTCCCCCTAAAACCGCCCTCATGCTGAAACACCTGATGATCAGTCATCATGGCTCAAGGGCCTTCGGCGCTCCGGAGCCGCCCAAGACACTGGAGGCTGTTTTGCTGAATTACCTGGACGAAATTGATGCCAAGATAAACGGCATAAGGGATTTTATGCGCAGCCAGGATCCGGACGCCGACTGGACCGGTTTTTATGCGCCGCTCGAACGGTTTTTTTATAAGGGCGCCCCGGACGATACCGGCAGGCGACAGGAATAAAACGATTATGTTTATCACCTTGGAGGGGATTGAAGGATCCGGCAAGACCACCCAGCTTGCCCATATACTCGGATATCTTCGGGGAATCGGCCGTGAGTGTCTGGTCACCCGGGAGCCCGGGGGCACGAAAATCGGAGAAAAAATCCGCAATATACTGCTGGACCGGGACCATGATATGCTCGATGCTATGGCCGAGCTGCTGTTGTACACCGCGGACCGCGCCCAGCATGTCCATGAAACAATCAAGCCGGCCCTGGACAGTGGGAAAATAGTCATATGCGACCGCTTTCATGATTCCACCATCGCCTATCAGGGCGCGGCAAGGGGGATTGACGCCGATACGATAAAGGCGCTCGGCCGCCTGGTGCTCAAGGACGTGTCGCCGGATGGGACGTTTTTGCTTGATTTGCCTCCGGAAACCGGTTTATTGCGCGCATGGAAGGAAATCAACGCCGGCGCCCGGGAAAAGGGACAGAGCCGTTTTGAACGGGAAAAGCGCCGGTTTCACGAAAAAGTTCGGCAGGGATACCTGGCCCTGGCCGCGGCCGAACCGCATCGGATCAAAATCATCGATGCGTCGCTTCCGCCGGCGGATGTGACGGATGCCATACTTGCGGAATTAAAAAATTTTTTATACACTTACGAAAATCGGTAATACCCATGACCTATTCCATACTGGATGCCATCGGAAACACGCCGCTTGTGGAAATCAAGCGCTTGAACCCGAATCCCAACGTTAAAATCTACGCCAAGATTGAATACCTCAATCCCGGCGGCTCCGTAAAAGACCGCCCCGCCCTGGCCATGATCGAGGAAGGGGAGCGATCCGGGCGCCTCACGCCCGACAAGACCGTTATAGAGGCCACTTCCGGCAATACCGGTATCGGTCTTGCAATGATCTGCAGCATCAAGGGATACCGGCTGCTTTTGGCCATGTCCGATGCGGTCAGTATGGAGCGGCGGCAGATATTGAAGGCAAGGGGCGCCGAGATCATGCTGACGCCGGGTCACCTGGGGACCGACGGGGCGATCGAGGAAGTCTACAACCTGGTGCGGGAAGAGCCGGATCGGTATTTCATGACCGACCAGTACAATAACCCGGCCAACTGGATGGCCCATTACAATACGACGGCGCCGGAGATTATCGCGCAGACCGGCGGCAAGATCGACAAATTCGTCGCCACCATGGGCACCACCGGTTCCCTGATGGGATGTTCGAGGCGGTTTCGTGAATTTGACAAAAGGATTCAGGTTATTGGCGTGGAGCCGTACCTGGGACACAAGCTGCAGGGCCTGAAAAACATGAAGGAGGCCTACCGTCCGGAGCTTTATGACAAAAGCCTGCTGGATGA
>PUOB01000044.1 GCA_003551985.1 Desulfobacteraceae bacterium
ATTTTTCGCCAAGTTCAAGGAAGGCGATAATTTTAACCGCAGGAATACTGGACGTATTTTGAGGATTAAAATTTGAGCCTGACGCAGAAATTGGTGAAAAAGACGGTTTTCGTTCAGCCACGACATAACATTTTGAAAGGGTTCATACGTTGTCTGATTCAAAATATATTATCGGCATAGACCTGGGAACGACAAACAGCATCGTTGCTTACACCGATCCGCTCCTTGAAAAAGGGGCGGTGCCGGATATACGGGTATTTGAAATTCCGCAGGTTGTCGCCCCGCACACCATCGAAAAACGGACCAGCCTGGCCTCGTTTCTCTATGTCCCCCCGTCTGCGGAAATAAACGATGGGGCGTTTGACCTGCCGTGGGAGACGGGCGGGAAAATCGTGCCCGGCGAATATGCCCGGTCGCGGGGAGCGGAAGTGCCGCAGCGGGTGATTGCCTCCGCCAAGTCATGGTTGTGCAATATGTCCGTGGACCGGAACAGCCCCATACTGCCCTGGGAGGCCCCCGCAGACGTGGAGAAATTCTCACCGGTACAGGCTTCCGCGGCCATCCTGAAATATATCCGCAGCGCCTGGAACCATGAAATGGCGGGTGACGACCCGTCGCTGGCCATGGAAAACCAGGATATTTACCTGACGGTGCCGGCTTCCTTTGACGCCGTTGCAAGGGAATTGACCGTCAAGGCGGCCGGTCTTGCCGGGCTGCCTCATGTGACACTCCTGGAGGAACCCCAGGCGGCGTTTTATTCCTGGATTGAAACCTCCGGGGAAAAGTGGCGACAGTCCGTTGAAAAAGGCGACCTTGTACTCATATGCGATGTGGGCGGCGGAACGACCGACTTCAGCCTGATCCGGATTTCCGAGGAGTCCGGAAACCTGGTTCTGGACCGGACGGCCGTTGGAGACCACCTCCTGGTGGGCGGCGACAACATGGACCTCACGCTGGCCTATTTTTTAAGCAAAAAACTGGCGGACGAAGGCCGTCGCCTTGACAGCTGGCAGATGCGGGGCCTGGTCCACAGCTGCAGAAGCGCCAAGGAAACGGTATTTTCAAAAGCGGACGTGGATTCCTGGCCGGTTACCGTCCTGGGACGGGGCTCGGGACTCATCGGCGGCACCATAAAAACCGAATTGACCGCCGGGGATATGGAAAGCGTCTTGATGGACGGCTTCTTCCCGGTATGCGAATGGACAGCCGCGCCGATTTCCTCAACGCGGGCCGGGCTCCAGGAAGCCGGGCTTGTTTACGCTGCGGATCCTGCAATCACCCGCCACATGGCAGCTTTTCTGAATCGCCGGGCATTGGATGATCCGAACGGGGGCGAATCCCCCACCGCGGTCCTGTTCAATGGCGGGGTCATGAAAGCGCCGATGATACGCGACCGGATAAAGGAAATCCTCGACTCCTGGTCCGGCAGTGACACCCAGGGCATCCGGGAAATCAACACGGACAATTTCGATCTGGCGGTGGCGCGTGGTGCCGCGTATTACGGCCATGCAAGGCGGGGACACGGCATAAGAATCCGTGGCGGGCTGGGCAAGTCCTATTACATCGGTGTTGCCGCGGCCATGCCCGCCGTTCCCGGTATGCCCGCGCCGGTAAAAGCGCTTTGCGTCGCTCCCTTTGGAATGGAAGAAGGAGATGATCTCTTTCTGGCGGACCGGGAATTTGTGCTCGTGGTGGGCGAGCCGGTCAAATTCGAGTTTTTTGGGTCAACCATCCGCAAAAACGACGCGGCCGGCGCGGTTATTGAAGACTGGCACGAAGAAATCGAGGAAATCACCACCCTTGAAACCCTCCTGGACGGTCCCCCGGGCACCAGTGTTCGCGTCAATCTGGACGTGCGGGTCACTGAAATCGGTACCCTGGAGATATGGTGCGTTTCAGTGGCGGATGACACCCGCTGGAAGCTTGAATTCAATGTCCGGGAGCAATTCTGATCATGGATGTGCAGGACAGGCGCTATATTGTCGGCATCGACCTGGGCACCACCAATTCGGCGGTCTCATGGGTGAATCCGCATGCGGAGGGAAAGAAGGACAGGGGAATAACGCTTTTTGAGATTCCGCAGCTCACGGGCGCGGGCGAATTGTCGCCGTTGCCGGTGCTCCCCTCATTCTATTACATACCCGGCCAATATGACATCTCGGAAGATGCCATACGACTTCCCTGGGATCCCCATGCAGCACACGTGGTCGGCGCTTTTGCAAGGGAGCAGGGGGCGAGGGTGCCCGCCAGGCTGGTATCTTCTTCCAAGAGCTGGCTCTGCCATTCCGGTGCCGACCGGCGGGCGAAAATACTCCCCTGGGGGGCGCCGGATGAGGTTGGAAAGATTTCCCCCGTGCAGGCCACGTCGGCTTTTTTAAACCATATCCGCCGGGCCTGGAACGCCTCGGTAAACGACGCGGATGACCACCTTGAAAACCAGTTTATCATCATCACCGTTCCGGCGTCCTTTGACGAAGTCGCCCGGGACCTCACCATCGAAGCGGCAAAAGCGGCGGGGCTTCTAAATGCGATATTGCTTGAAGAGCCGTTGTCGGCTTTTTACAGCTGGCTGGCCATGCACGAGTCGGACTGGCACGCTTATGTAAAACCCGGAGAGCTGGTTTTGGTCTGCGATGTGGGCGGGGGGACCACCGACCTGACCCTGATCACCCTCAAGGCGTCGGAAGGCCAGACGCCGCGCTTCGAGCGCATCGCGGTGGGGGACCACCTGATCCTGGGCGGCGACAATATTGACCTGGCCCTTGCGCGCCATGTCGAAAAACAGTTCGGCCCCAATGCCTCCCTTGCCGGCGATCGCTGGAAAACCCTTTGCCACTTGTGCCGGCAGGCCAAGGAAAATATTCTAAACGAAGGCTCGGAAAGCGAAACCATCACCATGATGGGCGAGGGGAGCAAACTGATCGGCGGCACCCTGACCGCTAAAATCGACCGCCGGATGCTGGAGCAAATCGTTGTTGAAGGATTTTTCCCACTGGCGGACAAAGCAAAAACGCCTGCTCAGCCCCTTAAAAAAGGGATTTCCGAGTTCGGACTCCCGTATGAGCAGGAGCCGGCCATTACCCGCCATATTGGAAATTTCCTGGAAAACCACCGCAAGGCGATTGAAACGTTTTTAGGCCCCAAAGAACCGTTTCCGGACCTGGTCCTGTTTAATGGCGGCTCCCTCAAGGCCGGCGTTGTCCGGCAGCGCGTCCGTGACGCCATTCGGCACTGGTTCGGCCAACCGGAGGAATCGCGCCCGCGGGTGCTTGAAACAAAAAGCCTGGACCTTGCCGTTGCGCTGGGCGCCTCATACTATGGCCTGGTAAAAACCGGAAAGGGCGTCCGGGTCGGTTCCGGGAGCCCGAGGTCTTATTATATAGGCATCACGCGAAACGGCGGGACGACGGACCTCGCGGAAGAAGAGAAACAGGCCGTATGCATCGTGGAACGGGGACTTGACGAGGGAACCCGCATGGCCCTTGACCACATGACCTTCGATGTACTGGCCAACCAGCCGGTCTCTTTTGCGCTGTATTCCTCCAGCTACCGTTCGGGCGATCATTTCGGGGATATCGTTACAGTGGATGAAACCGTTACGCCCCTGCCGCCGCTGCAAACCGTGATCCAGTTCGGGCGAAAAGGCGCCCGAACATCGATCGGCGTAACCCTTGAAGTCGAGTATACCGAATCCGGCGTTCTCGAGTTGTGGTGCAGCGCGTTGTCCACGGGGCATAAATGGCAGCTTCGCTTCCAGTTGAGGGATGCCGCCGCCCGCAGCGGGCTTTCGGACAGGGAAGTGTTTGATACGGAAACGCTCGCCAATGTTTTGGCGATTGTTGACCACGCATTTAAACCGGATACGGCAGCATCAGCGCTTTCCGGATTGATTAAATCCATTTCAAACGCCGCCGGGCGGAAGCGTGATCATTGGCCCCTGGGGCTTATCCGAAAAATCGCCGATTTGCTGCTTGAAAAACCGGCAGCCCGAAAATTTTCGCCCGAGCACGAAACCCGGTGGCTGAACCTTACGGGCTTCTGTCTGCGGCCGGGGCTTGGAGACGGTTTTGACGAACAGCGCATTAAAGCCCTTTGGAAAATATACAAAACCGGTGTGATATTCCCGAAGAACAAGCAGGCCATCGCCGAATGGTGGATTATGTGGCGCAGGGTTGCCGGGGGGCTTACCGCCGGCCAGCAGCGCCAGTTTTCACAAGACCTTCGACCGGTTTTGATGCCGAAAAAAGGCGTCAAAAGCAAACTCCCCCCGCAGGAGCGCATTGAAATGTTCATGGCCATTGCCAACATGGAGCGCCTGGCGGCAAAGGAAAAAGCACAATGGGGCAGGGCGCTGATATCGGAAATCACCCCCAAAAAAGCCAGGCCGCAGCATTTATGGTGTCTTTCCCGCATCGGCGCAAGGGAGCCGCTTTACGGTCCCCTTGATCGGGTGGTACCGCCCCGGGAGGTTGCATTATGGATCGAGTGGATGCTGGAGAACGACTGGAAGCAGACCGGTGCCGCAGGCGAGGCCCTGGTCCAGATGGCGCGAAAAACCGGCGACCGGGCCAGAGACATCGAATCCGAACTGGCCGGGCGAGTGGTGCAGTGGCTCGAGCAATACGGGATGCCGGACAAAACCCGGCCTGTCAGGGAAGTCGTCGGCCTTGAAAAGCAGGAAGAAAACGCGATATTCGGCGAGGCGCTCCCCTCGGGGCTTATTCTCCGGGATACGTAGGCTGAATCTGCATTCGCGCATCCAGC
>PUOB01000148.1 GCA_003551985.1 Desulfobacteraceae bacterium
AACCGGCGACCGGCAGAAAAGTGAACAGTGAAGAGGCCATCTCCATGGACAAAAAAGAACTCGACTATTTCAGGGAGCTCCTTACGCAGCGCCTTGACGACCTTCTCAACCAGGCGGGCGATACGGTTTCAGAGATGAACGACTCAAAGGGGAATTTTCCGGATCCGGCCGACCGGGCGGCTTATGAAGCGGACCGCAATTTCGAACTTAGAATACGGGACAGGGAACACAAGCTTATCAAAAAAGTCAAAAAAGCCCTGGAGCGAATTGAAGACGAGACTTTTGGGGTTTGCGAAATGTGCGGCGACGACATTTCCGTTGCCCGCCTCAAGGCGAGACCTGTAACCACCCTGTGCATCGAATGCAAGACCAGCGAGGAAGCCCAAGAGAAAGCCCTTGGCCTTTAGATCCGGCAGTATTGATCTTCACATCCATTCCACAGCCTCGGACGGGAGCCTCGACCCGGGACAGATCCTTGAATATGCCCTGAAAAAAGGCATCTCAGCCGTCTCCATAACGGATCACGATACCGTTGCAGGGGTAGAGGCGGTTTTTTGCCGCGGCATCCCCGAAGCACTCGAATTCATCTCCGGAATTGAAATTAGCGCGGCGTTTCCTCCGGCTTGCGAGAACACCGGCAGCCTGCACATCCTGGGGTACGGCATCAAAACCGACCACCCGGAACTGGTCCGGATGCTGGAAAAACAGCGGGCCGCCAGGTCCGGGCGCAACCCCCGGATTATCGAAAAACTCAATGCCATGGGAATTCCCGTAAGCATCGAAGCGATTGCCGCAGAAACCGGGAAAAAAGACCTTGCCAGGCCTCATATTGCTGATTTTCTAGTCAAAAAAGGGTATGCCAAAGACATCGACGATGCCTTCGACCGGCTTTTGGGCAAGGGAAAGCCGGCTTATGTTGATAAATACCGCATTTCCGCGGAAAAGGCCGTGGGTTTGATCCGCGCCGCAGGGGGCGTCGCCGTTCTGGCCCATCCGGTGCTGCTCATTGACCCGGATAACGGCGAACCGCCGTACAAACCGCTGGAAAACCTTGTCCGAACGCTGAAATCTTACGGATTGGGCGGGATTGAGGCGTATTATCCCGGCCAGGCGCCCGCCCTGACATCGTATTTTGAAAAAACAGCCGAAGCGCACGGCCTTCTGGTCACCGGCGGGACGGATTTCCACGGTGACATCAATCCGGATATCGAAATGGGATCCGGCCGTGGAGACCTTTTTGTGCCCTACGCGGTTTTCAAAAAACTCAAAAGCGCTATCACTTCTGCACAGCTCTGCACAGCGCCCGAAGCCATGGCCCGACCAATGGCCGAAAAGCCGCTGTCAAACCTTGAAGATTGCCTTTATTACCGCTTTTCAAATCATGACCTGCTTAAAAACGCGCTCTGCCATCGCTCCTATGCCCATGAGCAGTCCATGGAAACAAAGGACAACGAACGGCTGGAGTTTCTGGGAGATGCGGTGTTGAACCTGGTTATCAGCCACATTCTCATGTCCCGGTTTCCTGAGTTGAAAGAGGGGGAACTGTCCCGCATACGGGCAAGCCTGGTCAACGAAAACCGCCTTGCGTCGGTTGCCAGAAGCATCGAACTGGGCGAATACGTGCAGCTGGGAAAAGGAGAAAGCAAGTCACGGGGGGGCAAAAAAAAATCCATCCTGTCGGACACGTTCGAAGCCCTGGTGGCGGCGGTCTATCTAGACGGGGGGTACGACCGGTCTTTTGAAATCATCGAGCGCCATTTTGCCGAACACTTCAATGCCATAGAAAACGCCCCGCCCCGCTACGACTATAAAAGCCTGCTCCAGGAGTTGGCCCAGAACCGGTTTGACCAGGTTCCCGTGTACAGCACGATCGGTTCCGAGGGCCCCGATCATGACAAGACGTTTCATATCGCGCTGTCTGTCTGCGGTGTGCAGGCCGAAGGTATCGGGAAGAGCAAGAAAGCTGCCGAACAGGAAGCCGCCAGAAAAGCCTTTGATATTCTTTCGCAGGCGAACGATTTGCCGGAGCCGGACAACGAGTAATCACGACTTTTTACAAGACCGTCAGCAATGGACCCCCGCAAAACACAACCCGGCCATAAATGCCAAACCCGGCCGTTTATCGTTCCCGTTTTCCTGCCGCAGGCGGGGTGCCCCCACAGATGCGTATTTTGCAACCAGCGGGCCCTTACGGGTGCCGACGCCGGTCTGCCTTCAGTTGACGTGCTGGAAGCGGAAATCAACCGGTTTTTGGGCTACAGGCGGGACAGTCGGGCCAACACCGAGATTTCTTTTTTCGGCGGCAACTTTCTGGGACAGCCGCCCGACACGGTAACCATGCTGCTGAACATTGCAGAGGGGTTTGTCCGGGCAGGCCGCGCCCATGGCATTCGCTTTTCCACACGTCCGGACACGATTGACGGAAAGCGCCTAACGCTTCTCTCCGGTTACACCGTCGGCACCGTTGAAATCGGTGCACAGTCCATGGATGATCATGTTCTGGACCTTGCGGGGCGTGGGCATTCATCCGCGGACACGGCACGGGCGGTTATGCATTTAAAGAAGGCCGGCTATGACACGGGACTCCAGATGATGGTTGGCCTGCCGGGCCAGAGCGAGGCATCAGCCCTGGATACAGGCCGCCGGATCGCAGCGCTTGAACCGGACTTCGTGAGAATCTATCCCGCTTTGGTCATAAGGGGCAGCCGGCTTGTAACGTGGTACCGGGACGGCCGCTACGAACCCCTTGCTTTAGACCGGTGCATCGCGCTGGTAAAACAGCTGTCTCTTTTGTTTTCCGAAAAAGGCATCCCGGTGATCCGAATCGGTCTGCAGGCCAACGAAGGCCTCGATACCGGCGGGGATCTCGTTGCCGGGCCTTACCACCCGGCCATGGGGCAGATGGTTGCATCTGAAATCCTTTTTGACAAGGCTGCCGCCGCTATCGCGTCATCGGGCGGGGACTTTGCCGGCGGAATACGCCTTATCGTCCATCCCCGCATGATTTCGACCATGCGGGGTCAGAAAAACGTCAATATCAAACGCCTTCAAAACCATTTTCCGCGCCTTGGCCCCGTCAGTGTCAATGCCTGTCTGAATACGGCCGAAACGGATGTCGTTGTGGTGCGGGCAAAAGGCGAAAAACCCCGCTTCAAAGGGGGTATTGTTTAAAATGTATGGTTTTTTATACAGTGGTGTAAAAAATTATACAAAATCAAAGGCGACGGCTTCGTAAAGATCCAATATTCTCCGCCCGGCTTTGTCCGCAGAAATTTCGCATGCCTTGATTCTTTGACGACTTCGTAAAATTCCAATATCCGGGTTGTGCGCGAAATCTGAAGAATTGAGCTTACTTAGTCGCATGTGAGAGTCCTATAGACGACGCGCAACGCAGATATTGGAATTTACGCAGCGCTCAGGGGGCGGTTAATGAGCATGTGAGGGAATGATCATGGCATCCTTCTTGCTAAAGTATTATTACAACACCTGACATGATCCTCCTTATATCCGCTCTTTAGCCGCTTCACCCCCCGCCTTATCCATGTTCCCCTGGCACGGATGTAAAGGGGAACATGGACCAACCTTGACGACTTTGTAAAACGTCCAATATCTGCGTTACGCGCGATTTCCGAAGAAAATCACGTACGCTAAGTACGCTCAGTTCTTCGAAAATCGCGCAAGCCTTGATCTTGGACGTTTTACAAAGTCGTCGGGTTGAAATTTTTGGGGACTGGCAACTTTTTGCGGGACTATTAGTCATTGATTTTTTTTAAAACAGATATATAAACGGATAGGATGTGTTGAGCGACACCCGGGACCACAGCCTGTAAGCAGACAAATGGCTGCGTTAAACGTTCCATCAAACAAGAACAGGGGCGCATGAAAGACGAAAGTATCGACATCAAGCATTACCAATGCCGCATGATATCTTCAGCCAGAGGCAAGGGCCCGTCGATTATCCTGCTTCACGGATACATGTATACGAGCGATGTGTGGAATGAAATCGGGCTTCTCAGGACGCTTGAAGAGCGCAGCATTCCGTTTAAAGCCATTGACATGCCTTACGGCAAAATCAGTGAATGCGCCCCCAGAACCAGTGCGGCGGATAAAAATATCGAGATAGTTGCTGCTGTTGCGGGCAGGGATCCTTTTATTGTGGGGGCGAGCCTGGGGGGTTTTATGGCTTTGAAGTACGCTGTTTCACATCCGGTCAGCGGCCTGCTTCTGGCTGCCCCGATGATGAGCATGCAAAAGGACCTGGTCGGCCATTACAAACATTTCAACGCGAAAGTCTCTATTGTTTACGGGGACGCCGACAATATCGTTCCGGTCGGTGAAATGGAAGCGCTCTCAAAGCGTTTAAACATACCGCTTAAAATTTATAAAAAGGCGTCTCACCCGGCCTACATGGATGATCCCAAGCGGTTCACGGAGGATGTTATCGCGTTATACAAAGGATAGCGCGCAGGGTCGGGGGATAGCTCGCAGAAGCGGGACACCCCGCTTTTTAAGAAAAACCCGGTTTCAGACGGCTTTGTAATCACGCCATGGCGTGACAAGATCCAGGCGCGTGCAATTTTTGAAGAATTGATAGTACTTGGCCGTACATGAAATTCTTCAAAGATTGTGCGCAACGCAGATATTGATAGTCTCGTAAAAAGTCGGCTTTTGTCTCCCGATTCACGACGGGTTCTTTGTAGGGGCGAATAATCATTCGCCCTTATGGCGGGCGAATGATTATTCGCCCCTACGGTTCTGAAAA
>PUOB01000088.1 GCA_003551985.1 Desulfobacteraceae bacterium
CTGGCAGGTTGAGAAAATTCTTGCCGGCCTTGGGTTTTCAAATGATGACCTTCACCGCAGCCCCCTTGAATTTTCAGGCGGCTACCAGGTACGCCTAAACCTTGCCAAAACGCTCGTTTCAAGGCCGGACTGCCTCATGCTCGATGAGCCCACCAACTACCTCGACATTACCTCCATCCGCTGGATCAAGCGGTTTTTGGGCGCCTGGCCCGGGGAATTGCTTCTCATTACCCATGACCGCGGTTTCATGGATGACGTGGTCACCCATATCCTTGGCATTGTTCGCAAAAACACCCGCAAAATCATGGGCGACACGCAGAAGTTCTACAGCCGGATCGCACAGGACGAGGAAATTCATGAAAAAACCCGCAAGAACCAGGAACGCCGGAAAAAGGAAATCGAAAAGTTCGTCTCCCGTTTCCGCGCAAAGGCAAGGCTGGCCAACCTTGTCCAGTCGCGCATGAAAACCCTCGAAAAAATGACCCCCCGCGAAAAGCTCCAGCATTACAAAACGCTTGAGTTCCGGTTTAACGAGGCGCCCTTTACGGGCAAGTATATGCAACATGCGGAAAACCTCACGTTTTCCTACGAAAAGAATTGTGAAGCGCCGCTTATTTCCGATTTTTCCATAAATATCGCATCCGGGGCGCGCGTGTGCATCGTGGGGCGAAACGGCGCCGGCAAGACCACCCTGCTTAAAATGCTTGCCGGGGATCTGCAGCCGGACACCGGCCGGATCGTCTACCATCCGAACCTCGTGACGGGTTTTTTCGAGCAGACAAATATCGCTTCCCTGGTGGATGACCGGACCGTCGAGGAGGAGATTCTTTTTGCCAATCCGTCGATGAGCCGGCAGGCCGCCCGGAACATATGCGGCGCCATGCTCTTTGAGGGCGATGCGGCAATGAAGAAAATAGGCGTGCTCTCGGGCGGGGAGAAATGCCGGGTCATGCTGGGGAAACTGCTCGGCGCGCCGGCCAATTTCCTCCTCCTGGACGAACCGACCAACCACTTTGACATGGAATCGAGTGATGCGCTTCTGGCCGCCATCGACACCTTCGCCGGCGGCGTGGTCATGGTCACCCACAACGAGATGTTTCTCCATGCCCTTGCCGAGCGGCTGATTGTGTTTTCGGAAAACGGCATCGAGGTGTTTGACGGAACGTATCAGGCGTTTCTGGATGCCGGGGGCTGGGGGGACGACGACGCGCTTGACCGACCGGGTACCCGGCCGGCAGCCGAAGACGCGGAAGCAGACGAATCCGGCCAACTGGCCATGAAGGATTATAAACGCCTTCGTTCGGAGGTTATTGCCGAGAAAAACCGGGCAACAAAACCCCTCAAATCTGAAATTGAGCGCCTCGAGCGCCTGATTATGGACCAGGAGGCGATGCTGCAGGAATTAAATGAAAAAATGCAGGACGCCAGCAATAACGGCGACAGCCGGGATATCGGGGATCTGTCGCGCCGGATCGGCGAGTGCCAGGCATCGATCGATAAAGCCTTCGAGCAGATGGAAGCCGCAAGCGAAACCCACGATGCCCTTGAGGGCCAATTTGACGCCCGCCTGGCCAGGCTGGAGGAACAGCGGCCGTTTTGATAAGGAGAATTGTGTTGTTCGGGCGAAAGATTTTTCGCCCCTGCAACCGACACCCCGTAAACAAATGATCAATACCGGGGCAGATCCATCTTCCATAAAATGTTGTAGAGATCCGAACGCCGGCTCTGGAGGTTTCTCACGCTCCCCTGCTCGCGAAGCTCCTTGAGCAGGTCGAGATCCAGATCCACCATGAGGGTCATTTCCGTATTGGGCGTCGCTTCCGCAGCAATGGCGTCATGGGGAAACGCAAAGTCCGAGGGAGTGAAAATCGCCGACTGGGAGTACTGGATGTCCATGTTTTCAACCCGCGGCAGGTTTCCCACGCTCCCGGATATGGCCACATAGCATTCATTTTCAATGGCCCTGGCCTGGGCGCACCGGCGCACCCGGAGATATGCGTTTTTGGTATCCGTCCAGTAGGGAACCAGAAGAATATCCATTTCCTTGTCCACGAGATACCTTGCAAGCTCGGGAAACTCCACGTCGTAACAGATGAGGATGCCCACCCGGCCGATGTCCGTGTTGAATATCTTGAGCTCGTCCCCTCCCTGCAGGCCCCAGTACTGGGACTCGTCCGGCGTGATATGCAGCTTGTACTGGCTGTCCCAGGTACCGTCGCGCCGGCATATGTAAGAGACGTTGTAGAGGTGTTCGTCCCGGTATTCCGGTACGCTTCCGGCCACGATGTTGATGTTGTAGGCCAGCGACATCTGAAGCACGGCGTCGCGCAGCGGTTCCGTGTAGTCGGCCAGGAGGCGCATGGCCTCGGCCGGGTTCTCCTGATTGAAATGGGCCATGAGCGGCGCGTTGAGCAGTTCCGGGAAAAGTACCAGATCGCAATTGTAGCCCGATACGGCGTCAACGAAAAATTCCACCTGGTGGATGAAATCGTCAAAGGAAGAAAACGGGCGCATCTGCCATTGAACCACGCTGATGCGGGGATAGGATTTGCGTCCGCCAAAAAGCTTTTTCTGCTTTTCGTAGAAAATATTGATCCACTCCATCAAAATCCCGTAGGAACGCGACTGCGAGTCATCCGGCATGTAGTCCTTGAGGATTTTCTTGATGTGGAAGTCGTTTGCCAGCTGGAAGGAAAGGACCGGGTCTTATATTTCGCTGTTTTTGACTTTTTCAATATATTCCTGGGGGGTCAATTCTTTATGATAATCCTTGTATCCCGGAATTCGTCCGCCGAATATGATGCCCCTGAGGTTCAGCTCCTCGCACAGTTCCTTTCTTGCGTCATACAGCCGGCGCCCCAGGCGAAGGCCACGGTAATCCGGGTGAACAAATACATCGATGCCGTAAAGGGCGTCCCCCTTGGGATCGTGTTTGTAAAGACGCCCCTTCCCGACCACGTCTTCATAGGTGTGCCTGGCTTCGTACTCCTCCATTTTAACGCGGATCGTCAATGCCGCGGCGATCACCTTGCCCTTATCCTCGATGCAGATCTGGCCTTCGGGAAAACGGTCGATCAACATTGAAAATTCTTGAAATGACCAGGCCCCCATGCCGGGGTAGACCATTTCCATGATTTCTTCGATGTCTCCGAAATCGTCGGCGGTCAGGTTTCTGAGACTGAGTTTGTGTTCAAACTGTTCGTTGTTCTGTTCGTTGTTTTCGTTTTCCATTGTGACAGGTGCTTCCCTTTTTTTTAAGTCGTCTGAACCCCGCCTTTTTACGAAGCCGTCAATCATGATGGTCTCGTAAAAAGTCTCGAACCCAGGCTTGTCAAACTTTTCAGAACCGTAGGGGCGAATAATCATTCGCCCTTATGGCGGGCGAATGATTATTCGCCCCTACAAAGAACCCGTCGTGAATCGGGAGACAAAAGCCGACTTTTTACGAAGCCATCAATCATGATTGACACGCGGGGATAACATGTATATAAACGACTAATTCTAACCTTTTTATCCGTGATTGCAAGCGATTTCATTTATGGCACCGAATATCAGAAAACTGAACAGTTCAGAACTTTTTCAACTCTTGTGGGGATGCGCCCTGCTGTTTATGGGTATCGCCTTTTTTTTCCGCATACCGGAAATCATGCGGGGGTTTGCCGAACAGCAGCATTTACTTGGTTCCTGGTATGTCCACTTGTCATTATACTTTGTCAGCATCATGCTGATCGGCGGCGGCGGGAAAAAAATTTACAGCCTGCTTTACGGCGCCGATCAAACTTCCGATGCCTCCCCCGATTCCGACGAATCCCCGAAGTAACTCCCGAAGTAACCTCCGGCGTCATCAGCAGACGCATCATCAACCGGCCGTGGTTCCAATGGCGGTATCCGCCGGGAAACGGATCAAAAAGAAAGGATATTTTTTTTCATCCGTTTTCGATCTTTCTTGACATTTTGCAGATGATTCGATAAATTTTTCCCATCAAATGATGGAAACATTGTTTTGGTATTCTGGTAACCGTATTATTTTATTAAGCTTCAGATAATCAGACAATCCAAAAAACGAGGCTGCCAATGAAAATTCTCCATATCGATCATATCGGGGTTGCCGTAAACAGCAATGCCGAAGGAAAGAAGTTCTGGTCAGAGATCCTGGGGCTTCCCTGGGAAGGCGAGGAGACGGTGGAAGAACAGAAGGTGACCACCGCGTTCATGCCGGTCGGCGACAGCGAAGTGGAACTCCTCGAGTCCACCGATCCCGGCGGGCCCATAAGCAAGTTTATCGAAAAAAAGGGGCAGGGGATCCATCATATCGCCTTCCGGGTGGAAAATATCGACGAAGCCCTTGATGAACTCAAGCAAAAAGGGATTCAACTGATCGATGAAACGCCGCGCAAGGGCGCCGGCGGGGCCCGCATCGCGTTTTTGCACCCCAAGGCCACCGGCGGGGTGCTTGTCGAATTGTGCGAGAAATAAGATTGACGGCTTCGTAAAAAGTCCGGAATCCAGGCTTGTGCAACCTTTGAAAAATGGTAGGGGCGAATAATCATTCGCCCGAACAGCGCATCGATGAACCGCAACACAAAAATACTGGTCTTTGCGAAGTCGTCAAATAAGATAGTCTCGTAAAAAGTCGAATCTGAGATGGCAAAGTAAAAAGTTCAAGATCAAGGCGCGCGAATCTTGAGAAATTGAGCGTACTTGGTCGTACGTGAAATTTCTCAAGATGATGCGCAACGC
>PUOB01000442.1 GCA_003551985.1 Desulfobacteraceae bacterium
CATTGTCCTGCGGGCATCGCAGTTGCCCGAAATGCCAAAACTATGATACCAGCCGGTGGATCGATCGACAAAGCGCCAAATTATTGCCGGTGATCTATTATATGGCAACCTTTACCCTGCCTTATGAATTAAGGTCATTGGCATGGCACCATCAACGGCAGGTGTTTACCATCTTTTTCCTTTGCGTTACGAATACGCTCAAAGACTTCGGCTTGAATCCAAAACACCTGGGAGCCGAAATCGGCATGACCATGGTCCTGCATACGCATAATCGAAAACTTGATTTTCACCCCCATATCCATGTTGTAATCCCGGGCGGTGGGATCGACAAGCGCCGGCGCCAATGGAAAAAGAAGAAAGGCAAGTACCTCTTCAGCGAATATGCCATGGCCAGGGTTTTTCGTGCCCGCTTCTTAAATGCTTTAAAAGATGCCGGGTTTTCCATCCCAAAAACGCCCGCAAAATGGGTCGTTGATTGCGACCGCGTCGGCAGAGGCAATACGGTTTTGCAATACTTGTCCAGGTATTTATACCGCGGCGTCATCAGTGAAAACAATATCGTTGCCAATCAAAACGGCCGGGTAACGTTCCGGTATACGGAAAGCAAAACCGGCAAAACCGGTTATCGCACACTTAAAGGGGAGGACTTTCTGAAGCTCATCCTCCAACATGTTCTCCCCAAAGGATTCCGCAAGGATACGGGATTTCGGCTTTCTGCACGGCAATCCAAAAAAACTGTTGCATCTGGTTCAATTGACCCTGCACGTCAAGATTGATGCGATAAATCACCGACCAAGGCCCGTTTTCAAGTGCCCATGCTGCAAGTCGCCAATGATTATCCTGGGATTTCGCTTGGAGTCATGGAGCCCAGGATAAAAACGCACATTTTGGCATGAGTAGCAGTGCATTCAAAACAGGAGGAGACAGCTCTTATGGAAAATTTTACTTTTTTAAAGCCTGTTTACAGGTTGATGATCCCCTGCGCCCTGAGAAAACCCGATGTTCCGCCATTTTCCTCCTTTACCAGGTCCTGAAAAAAGATATTTTCTTATAGCTTGACCGGGCTTGTTCAACTACCGGATAAGATCGTGGCTCGCTTCGCTCTCACGATCTATCCTTGTTCGTTCGTTCGGCCTTCACTTCGGTTTTACGCAGACAAACATGGTGTAATCTTCTTCATCCAGACTGAAATGTTCCTCATGAACCTGAAAACCCGTTTCACTCAAGACCTGCCGCCATATGTTCAGGGGGTAGATGCCCATACACCAATGATCGGACTCGATCCGTAATTTGCCCTGCTCCCGAATCAGGTACAGGTTTGTCGTTTCATATTGCTCGTCCGTCGGGTCAGAGTCATACACGTTCTCTATGAAAACAACGTCCACGCCACTCCTCGTGGCTGAAAAGGTAGAAGTCTTGTTCTGCTGAAAGTTCTCTGTCGTTACATCTGGCGTGACAATCAAGACACCGCCTGGCTTAAGGTGAGCATGCGCTGCGCGGAACGCTGCCATGAAATCCGCCCGGCTGCTCATGTGTGAGATCGCATCGTCCATGAGCACTGCATCGAAGCTGCTGTTCAGCCTGAATGACCGCATATCCCCATGGACAAAGGTGCATTTTGGGCTAAGCTCCTTCGCCTGCGCGAGCATGGTTGGGCTCAAATCCAGGCCGGTGACGCTGAAATCACGCTTGAGGTTAAAGACGTTTTTGCCGCCTCCACACCCAATGTCTAGCAAAGTGCTTGCTTTGCGCTCAGAGTATTTGCGAACCAGTGCTGTAACCTGCTCACTGTAGTGCGCATATTCCGCAGTGGCATCTCCCCACATCGGCCACAGCCATGCCAGATCCGTATAAAGGCGACATGTCTCCTTCAACTTTTCCTCCTGCCGAACGTTGCAAATAACCGGTGCAAATGGAGCGTAGCGGAATTTGCATCCGAGTTAATTTGCCTGGTTAGCCGCCAATTATTTCATTCAATCCATCGATAATATTGACAAGCTCCTCTGCAGAAGAAGATGCAATCTTTTTCCCGATTCTTTTTGTTGAAAGCGTGCGGATCTGACTGATTTTGACCCAGGATTTTTTAGGAAGTTTCGTGTCTGAAAGCTCAAGTGTAAGCGGGAATCCAGCCCGTTGAGGCTGGCTTGTGATTGCAACCGCGATAACGGTGCCAGACCGGTCATTGAAGATATTATGGCTCAAAATAAGAACAGGGCGGAAACCGCCCTGTTCGCTTCCTATGACAGGATTCAAATCAGCCCAACAGATATCGCCCCTCAATATTCCGGCCATTCATTCATCTCCATGGCAAGCCCTTCTTCCGCCATATTTTGTTCATACTCCAGGTCAAGCTTGGCGCATTCTTGAGCCAGACGAGTTCTCTCAAGGCGATGCAGCTTGTCGGCAACGGCCTCCTGGATCGCCTTGCTGCGGTTCGGATACACCTTGGCCTTAACCATTAAATCTAATTGTTTTAAAAGCTTATCATCGATTGTAATTGCAATTTTTGAAGCAGCCATTTTTATCACCTCCGGTATGAGAATATATCATACCGAGCAGCATTTCAAGCTCAAAATTTTTCATTTCCCGCCGGCTAACGCCGCAAATCAGCCGCGCCGCCTTTTGGCGTCGGCTGCATTTGGCTCGTTAGCGATCATTTCTATGTTGGCCTTCATCGCCCCGCATCAATTTCGTGCTCCATAATAGAGGCCGATGGGAGTACCATCCTCAAGGTACGGTTGAGCAAACGTGATCCACGGTACCGGTTCGCTCTCACCCATACTCGATCCATGGATAACGCCAACCACGATAATATCGCCCGGCTTAACGCTCACGCGAGGATTGAGCGTTATTTGAAGGATATGCGAATCTTCCACAGAAATCTCCATGGGGAGAGCGTTTGGCGAGCTGTATCCCCCATATTTTTCTTGCCTCTCTACCAGCTCCTTGATTATGAAGCTGACGGTATGAGACCCGCCTCGGTCAGGCGCGATTTCTACGACAACGGCACGGACATAATATTGCGGATCGCTAACTACGGACGCGACACCTTTTGCGGACCCGAAGGCGAAAAAGGCGCAAGCCAGCCCAAAACCCAACATGATTAGATTTCGTCTTGTTAAAATCACAGCAAGCGCTCCCTGACGCTAACGATGATTAGACGCCCGAAGGGGCGTAATATAAAGCGCCTCTTCGGCACGAATATTGTGATATGCTGAATTGTTATCGCATAACACCTGAAATAAGGGTGATATGCTGCATTTTTTCTTCAATATTAATTTTCCACCAATATAGAAATTGTACATGTGAACAAATCGTTTCTGAAGCATTGATCCGGCAATTTGGCCATCAGAGTTTGAATATGCAACGCTGGCAACCATCGGCAGATAAGCAGATGTTTTGACTGAGACGGGATCGTCGTGGCGGCGTACGGGTTATTGTATTTCATTGCCCTTTGTCCTTGGAAGGGCGATTCACCGCAGGGCGGTATTTTCATTGCGGAAAATCGAATTTGCCGGAATAGTATCAATTTATGAGATAAGGCACAATACTTTTTACGAATACTGTTCGGTTTTCGTATGACCCGGTGCGGCAGCGACCAGTTCAACCAAAGGCACTTCCCATTCGTCCACCTTGAGATAATGCCGGAATTCCTCCTTCGAATCATCGGCACACCATCTCACCATGCCGATGACTCTTGCCTCGCGGATGGTTTCTGCGTGGCCGGACCATCTGGCATTGCCTTCCCTGGAGAGTTTGGCCACGCACTGCCCGTTTGCGGTTTCCAGGCGCACGCCCGCCGGGGTGTCGGTTACGTTCAAGGTGTCTCCGGGGTTTAGCCCGGCCAAACTCCGGTGGATGGGGTGGTCCGGGGGAAACCGTCCGGCATGGCCCAGGTGGAGCTCGGGCAGGGAGAGCGTGGTGTAGTGGCAGCGGATGTCCGTGGCCCCGGCTGTGTCATCCGGGGGCGGGGTTCGCTGGATCATCCAATCGCCCTGGAGGTCCGTGATAAAGGGGTTGGGGTGGTTTAGGGTCTCCATGAGCCAGAGGGTTTGCCTGGCCCGGGTCATGCCCACGTAGAGCAGGCGGCGCTCCTCTTCTTGTGTGGCGGCGGAAGGGGGGATGCGCCAGTCGCCGTCCAGGATAAAGACGTGATCGAATTCCAGGCCCTTGGCGCCGTGGATCGTACTCAGGAAAAGTCCCCGGCCGATGGCCTTTTCCCGCCGTTGTTCGGCCAGGCTGTCGTAGAGCCAGTCGATGTAGTTGGAGACGGGCAGCTCGGCGTCGGCGGTTTCTTCCATGTAGAGGGCGTGGAGGTCGGTTAGAAGCTCCGTCCATGGATTGGCTGGGGGATTGATTGGGGGGTTGGGTGAGGTGAGCGGGTTTTCCTGCGGGGCTGCCGGCAAGGGAGAGAGGGTTGATGCGCGGCGGATTTCCGATTCAATGGCTTTCAGGTGGGCCAGGAAGGCGTGGATTTCGCGGATGCGGTGCAGGGGCAGGCCCGTGTCCGTTGTCAGGCGAAGGGGGACGTTATGGGATTCAAGACGGGCGCGCACCGGGTTGAGGGCGTCTTTGGTGCGGGCCAGGACGGCGAATGCGGACCAGTCAATGGCAGGTTCCAGGTCGCGGAGGCGCTGGATTTCCCGGTAAACCGCGACGGCTTGGTGGGCGGGGTTTTGGATGCGGATGCGCTGGACGCGACCCTGGGCGATGGGGTCAAGGCGGGTCCAGGG
>PUOB01000009.1 GCA_003551985.1 Desulfobacteraceae bacterium
ACCTCCATCCGGAGGGTTTCTTCATCACTTTCCATTAGATACATTGCATTCGGCATGATAGGTGTTTCTCCATTTTATCACGTTTATCACGCCTTGGCGTGACTATATTCTTCCAAAAAGTCGGGTTTCGCCTCCCGATTCACCACGGGGTGTTTGTTTTGATGGGGCGTCAGTTTAGAACAACTTCTTATATTGCTTGAAATATTCATCGGTATAGTCCATGTTCAAGGCCCACAGCTGGTAGATGCGGTTGTAAGAAATGCCGTGGCCATGAACATAATCGATCGGATAGATGAGCACCGGAAATTGCCGACGGACGTAGTGTTTGGCCGTTATGGAAAGCGCCTTGTACGCAATGTCCGGTTTAAGATCTTCTTTATCAACGATAAACAGGCTGATACAATTGGTAAGGTCTGAAAGGTTTAATGCAATATCGGAGATATTGGCCATAATGACGGCCTTAATGATGTCGTTTTTTTTCAAGACGTATATTCTTCGCTCCCGGTTCAACCCATGTTCCTGGTACCTGTATGCCAGGCTTTTCCGTTCCTTCATATCCTCATCGGGCATCATGTCCAGGGCATTGAGCATAAGCCCCCCGGAAATCTGCGTATAAAACTCCTTAAAAATGTTTAAATCGGTAAAATCAGGTTTTTGAAGTGTCCATGGCGACGGCAGGAGGGGCTCCGTCTTTTTTGCCCTGAAGCGAATATACGCAAAACTGTCAATGGAGCATGCTTTCGGGTTTTGGATATTCCTGGCGATGTTACCGAAAAAATGATCCGAAAAACGCATTTCCGGTCGGAAATAGCATAACAGGTAATCCATGTGGTTCGAAATCAGTCGATGTGCTTCAAGGACAAAATCTCCCACCTGGTTTAAAATCTCTATGCCGGCCCCAATATGTTTTGATGTCCTGGCGGCAAGGTGATGAATCAGCCATGATCTTTCATAGAATTGCAGCATTGCCAGGTGGGCCAGGATTTCACCCTTTTTCTGCCACGTAAAGTGCCTGGAAATACTGGATTGTTCTGAATAAAGCGTTTTGTAGGTGTTTTTAACCTGTTCGGTGCATCCGCGAAGAAAAGCATATTTTTTGGGATAAATAAAACCGGTGTCGAAAAAAAACGCCCAAAGTTTGTCAACGTCCACATGGCTGCAGATATAGACGTTTTGGTTTTCCGCGTTATGCAGCAGCGAAAGCAGCTTTATATGATCGGCGGGTGCGACGTCGAGAAATGCAATCCCGCACCGGACAAGGGGCTTTTGGTTTTTGTCCGTAAAACTCTGCCGATACAAAACTTGCGCCTGACACGAAAAAGAAAAGCTGTTTGCGAAGTTGACGGTCAAATCCGGTATGATGAGCCCGGGAATGAGGATTGAGCTTTCTTCATCATCTTCAACGGCGAGTCCGGAACCGGACACATCAAGAACCTTAAGATGCACCGGGCCGCCGGTAATCGGATGATAAAAATGGATGTCCGGTGAAGGCGTCAAAATAATGCGTTTGCTGCGATATTCCCGGGGTGCAAACCGTTGAATCGGTTTTTTGGAAAGCTCAAGTACCATGTCGTTGCGGCGTAAATGACCATTTTGCTTCATTACCATGCATTCGCCGGAGTACACAGGCGTTTCGCCCGTCATGATAACCGCGTTGACAGGGTGTTCCCTGTTGATCCATTGAACGGGTGTCTCCCCGGTGCTATAAAGCGCCACCCGAAATGATGATTTACTGAAATCCTTGAGAATTCCTGAAAAAATCATTCCGCTTTGAATCAGGTTGATCTGCAGGGGTTTGCATGTGTAGCGGGGTGTCTTTCTGCATGTGTGCTGCGTGGCTTTATCCGGCAGTGTCAGGCATATGCCCTTGTCGCTCATAGCCCTGATCCGGCAGGGTGCGCTGACCACCTGTTCGTCGGTTATAATTTCAAGCTGCCTGAAACGGTATGCTCCGGAAAGTTGCGGTTGATTATCCTGGTTTTGCCACATGCAGACAACATGTTTGCCAAAACATGGCTGGGGCATAGCGTTGATGCTTATGACATGGTTGTTGTCAGGATTATGAAATTGAATGCGCAGGTGTCGGTTCGTGAAATGGAGGTGGTTTAACTTGTTTGTCAGTTTTTTCCTGGAGATGGTGCTCTCTTTATTGGTGGCTTCCGCGGCGTCGTTGTCATCCACGGGGGCAAACTTCCGTGGCGCGTCCAACCGATCACGGGCTTTGGGGAGGTCAGGGTTTTTTGTCTCGGGCGAATAGTCCATATGGCTAGGGATATCAAGTCGTGTTTAATTTGCAAATTACATTTGGAATCAATGGTTTAAAGACCAAATTAGATCGTCTGCAAATTAGAAAAAGAACGCCCCTCAAGGCAGCCGGATTACAGTAACATATTAAAAATTTAGTTAATTTAGTCATCAATGTCAAGTAAAACTTCTATTATCCGGGTTTTTTTGATGAACCCGTAAAAAGTCGTCATTTTTCAATGGGGCAAAAAAACTTGAATAAGCGTTGTAAATGTTGGATAATAATTGGGCGCAATGGTAATTTGGTGTAATTCGTGCTGTTAACTTAGATGTCATTCCGGAGCCGAGATGCAGATCGCCACAACCCACAAGAGCACTGATTTTGACGGCCTTGCCTCGCTGATCGCCGCAACCCTTTTGTATCCCGATGCCATACCTGTTCTTCCGAAGGCCCACAATCCGAACGTAAAGGCGTTTTTATCCATCCACAAGGACTTGTTCAATCTTAAACGGGTTGAGGATATAGACCTCGATGCCGTTACCCGCCTTATCGTCGTTGACACCAACCAGTGGGAACGGCTGGATCGGATGTCCGCCTTAAAAAATAACAATGGCATGGAGGTGATCGTATGGGATCACCATGAAAACGATTGCAACCTCTCCCCCGTGTGGAAGTGCCAGGAGCCGATAGGCGCCAATATAACCCTTATGCTCAGAAGTATTCGGGAAAAATCAATCCCGCTTTCCCCAATACAGGCGACCTTGTTTCTGTGCGGACTCTACGAGGATACGGGCAGCTTGACTTTTCCCGGCACATCGCCCGAGGATGCGCGCGCAGCTGCTTTTTTGCTTGAAAATAATGCGGACCTGGGCATTTTAAAAACCCTCCTGCAGCCCGCGTATGGCCAGAAGCAAAAGGAAATTCTTTTCGAGATGCTGAAAACAGCTGACCGAAAGGTCATCAACAACTGGAAAACAAGCATCAATGTCGCTGAAATAGACGGACACGTGAACAATCTCTCCCTTGTGGTGCATATGTACAGGGATATCTTGAACGTGGACGTGGCATTCGGTATTTTTGTTCATTCGGAAAACGACAAGTGCATCGTCATCGGTAGGAGTGGTACGCCGGACGTCAATATCGGTTCCGTTATGCGGAGCATGGGCGGCGGCGGTCATCCCGGCGCCGGATCGGCAATGCTGAAAGCGGTGAATCCCAGGGCCTTGAAGGAATGGATTGTTGAGCTTCTGAAGGGCAACCAGGAAAGCTCGATCAGCATTTTCGATTTGATGTCCTACCCGGTCAATTCCGTTACTTCGGACATTTCCATGGCCGAGGTTGACGGGATACTGGAAGAAAAAGGCTGCACCGGCTTACCGGTGATCGATGATGACAAGCTTGTGGGGGTTATTTCGAGGCGGGATTTCAGGAAGGTTAAAAAGTCCGCAAAATTGAAGTCCCCGGTAAAAGCGTTTATGAGCACGCGCCTGGTAACGATCACTCCGGATAAAAGCCCGATGCATGCCGCACGGCTGATGGTCAAATATGACGTGGGCCGCTTGCCTGTAATAGAAAACGACAAGGTTATCGGGATTGTTTCAAGGACGGATGCGATGCGTTTTTTCTACGATACGATTCCAGAGTAAATCGTATAAAAATCAAGCCATTTCGACTATTTGTTCAACAAGATCCTCAATGCCCCGGGCCACATCGGCAATGCCGGGGCCGAGCATATACGCCGGTGTCGATATCAGCCGGTTTTTTGAATCTATGTGTATCATTTCAACGGTGCAAACACAGTGCTCTCCGCCCATCGCCTCGATTGCATCGGCGGTTCCAAGATCATTGCCGATACTGACTTCCGGATGCCTGTCGCGCAGAATGCGCGCCACCACCACCGGCGAAATGCAAACAGCGCCGATGGGTTTATTCGTGTCCGCCATTTCCAAGATCAGGCGATGCACCTCGGGATGGATATCCGCGTCTTTGCCCTTTATGGCAAAATTGCTGAGGTTTTTTGCCGCGCCAAAGCCGCCCGGCAATATCAACGCATCGAGGTCCTTCGCATTGACATCCTTTATGTCGCTTATTTCCCCCCGGGCGATGCGTGCGGACTCAACCAATACATTTCTTTTTTCAGTCGAGGCCTCACCGGTTATATGGTTCACAACATGGTATTGCTCAATGTCGGGTGCCATGCAGATATATTGCGCCCCTTTCCTTGCAATCGCGAGCATGGTTATGACGGCTTCATGAATTTCAGAACCGTCATAGACGCCGCATCCCGACAGCAATACACCTATTTTTTTCATGTCCACCCCTTTTGACGACTTTGTAAAAAGTCCAATATCTGCGTTGCGCACAATTTTTGAAGAATATCATCACGCCTTGGCGTGACTCAATTCTTCAAAAATTGCACGCGCCTTGATCTTGAACTTTTTACAAAGCCGTCTGATCGCGACTTTTTACGAGTTCATCAAAACTATTA
>PUOB01000294.1 GCA_003551985.1 Desulfobacteraceae bacterium
ATGCCGTTGATCCCCACATCCGCCCAGCTGCCGTGGCGATAGCCCAGATAATGCTGAAAAAGTTCCATTAGCGAACCGTAGGCAAATACAAAAAGGACCGCCCATACGCGGTTTTTGTTGGTTTCGAAGCTCATGCACGCCAGCAAGGCCACCCAGGCCATCCCTCCCAGGTGCATGAAAGGCGCTGAGCCGGAAGGCGTCCCCGGATCAGGCGTCAGCGTGCCATAGGGTATGAGCAAAAGCATGATCACCAAAAGCACCCTGGCAGCCGTTTGCAAAAAATTCGAATGGTTTGTCGTCTCCAGAACCAGTCTCCATTAACTTCGGTTTTTTGCATCAACACTATCACACGTCCCCATCGTTACGCTTGGTTTGGCAAAAATTGCAGCTTGCTCAGCACATGATGAAAGTAGTCCCCGGACCAGACATCCAGATCCCGGGGATCGGAGACAAAGGCGGCAACATCTGCCCTGGCCGATTCAAAGTCAACAGATTCGATGCGCCGGGCAATCATTTTTTTGCATTGATCTGCTGACAGCGGCGTCTGATCAGTATACACGCCGCGCTGCCGTAGCCTGGCCTCAAGGTGCGCAAGCAATAGCGGCACTTTTTTGCGCACCAGAAAGGCAAAATCATACCAGTCCCGTCCTTTGACCCTGTTTTGCCAGCCTCGATACAAAACCGCGTCTATTTTCCCGGCGAGCATGGCCGGCCCGGAATAGGCCCGGACCGAAAACGGGACGGGATCGTCAATGTATCTGATGTCAAACGCTGCTTCCGGCGGAGGATCAATATCAACTTCGAGCTTGACTTTGCACAGCGCGTTTCTATGAATCCTTCTTGCAATGGCATCCGGGGCGCCGGCTTTGATGATATGCAGCCGGGTGTTGGCCTTTATAAAAGCCGACTCAATCGGCGATTCCATGGTTTTCCCGTGATTTTCAATCTCAACGGTAAATCCAAATGCCTTCATTTCATCCCGCAGGGAATCAAGATAAGATGAAAGCCCAAATGCTTTTAAGGGTTTGACCATTGAAAAATCCAGGTCTTCGGAAAACCTGTCCAGATTGTATAAAAGCCGTAGGGCCGTACCGCCGTAAAACGCGGCATGCGCGAAAAAATCCGTGCGCGACAGGCCAAGCAATGCAACGACCTGAATGGTTTCGGCCAGCGCCCTGTGCACGGCACCCTGATTTTTTTCCAGGTATTCCTCAAACAACTGGACACTGGCTTCACGCATCGTGCCCCCTTTCCAGGAGTCTGACAAAGGCCTTTAGCGTTACTGCATGGTAGCATGAGGAGAAACGGATCAATGAGTTACGGTCCAGCTTGCCGAAAGCTTCCGGATCCAGGCGAAGATCTTCGAAAAGCAGGGCCTCTATGCCCTGGATGGAGCGTATTCCGGATATGCGATACAATTCATCGCAGAGCGCTTTTTCCGGACAAGCCATAAGAAATCGGTTATTGGGCTCTCCGATGAACGTTATTCCATAAGGATATGCAGCCGAAGGGACATCCTGATAAAAAAACGAGCCTGCAGGCGTGTCATATCTTTTTTTTCTGCCCTTGCCGAATGTTGCCGAAGTGATGTGGGACGCACGCTCGGGAATCAGCCCGTACCAGGAAAGGGAGTAAACAAAGGACACATAGGAAGGGCCGTAAATGCGATTGGCTGCCCTGCCTTGAATGAAGGCGTCGCGCGCGCCTTCTGCGCGAATATACAGCCCTCTTTTAAGGCGGTACAGTTCACCCCGGCGGACAAGGCTGGCTGCTTTTGCCCTGGGGTTGGCATAATCCGCAAAATAATTTTGAAGCCACAGAGAGTCTGGAATATCAACCGGCATGTTCTGCATATTTCCTCCATCAAGTACGCTTATTGTAGACTTGCCGGTGAAAATATGCAAGAGCCAAAACGCTTTCTTCTATATCCGTTCAACCGTGTCCGCTTCCACCTCAAGGGAGACGGACTGCATGATGCTGGTTACGGTAAGAACGATCCGGTATTTTTTGTCCTTGCGGATGACGATGCCTTCAACCCCTTTCATGGGGCCGCTTTTGATGCGCACATGCTGCCCGGTTTTTAAGAGTTCAACCGGGTAAACAGGCGCATCGGCTGACAGCGCCTGGTGGATCATCTGAAGTTCCCGCAAGAGGGTATCCGGGTCTTGGACCTCGATGATCTTGCTGATATGGTTGGTTCTTAGGGCGTTGTAGCGGCCTGTGGTATCCGTGTGCATAAAGACATAGCCCGGGAATATCGGTATCAGGCTGTAGCGCATCCGTTTTTTGCTGGCCTGGCGACTCTTGACCAAGGGCAGGTAATAGCCGATCGACTGCCTGAACAGGTAGTTGGCCAGGGCCTTTTCCCGCCGGCTTTTCACGCGGGCAACAAACCACTTCCCGGCTGAATAATCACCTGATAGCAGGTTTTCTGGAAATATGGGGGGCGGATTCTGATCCAGGGATAAAGCCATAGCGTCCTGTAGTGCAATATTGCGACCCCCTTCAAACTTCTTATAACTTCCCGGCCTGAGTAAGTGCCGCATAAATTGTCTTAAAGGGGAAAAGCAAAGAAAGCGGTTGATCCAGCAGCGGGATTGCGCCATAACTCGCATACCATCCCGCAATATCAGCATTTTTCGCATCAATTAGAAGGGCAACGCCGCCTGTTTCAGAGGCGACCAGGAGACAACGCCGACCTGCGGCAAGAAGAAGCTGCCCACCCAGGCCGCAACCCTGTACGGAGCGATCCACTGCCAGCTTGGCAAGTCTGAACACCGGCACTTCATATCGGGCGAGGCCGCGTTTCACAAGTTCGGGCACGCGGTTAAAGGACACGGAGGCCGGACAGATGCTGTAAAACCCGAAAATCCTCCGGCTGCCAACGTCATCAACTGCCAGGAAAGTTTTCGCCGCCCCCTGAACATGGCTCTGGCGGGCATGACGACGCAGAAATGTGTTTAAATCAGCATCGCCACAGTCAAATGCAGTCCGATCATGGGTTCGGGAAATCGGCTCTTCATGCCAGGGTGGGACCGTCATGATCTTTCAGGCAAGTCATAAGCGGCCTTCATCAACCTGGGATTCGGCTTGGGTGGATCCTCCAGCAATTCCAGCACGCGCAGGCTGTCTCTTTTACTGAGTTCCACTCTCTCTGCCTCATCAATCAGTGACCGAGCCGCTTTTACCGCATGTTTTACCACAAAATCGGTCAGCGTCGTCTGTTGCAGCGCCACTGCACGCGCCAGAAGCGCCTTATCCTCGGGAGTAATACGCAATGACACCCGGCTGTTGTTTTCCATGATAATTTGAGGCATGCTTATATTCCTTTTTGTTTGTACGCATTCAAACAGTACAGCAACTCCGCTCCCATGTCAACCAGAATCAAACTGCCCTTACACCGACAGGATACCCACCGCATTAAACTTGTTTGACCCTCCCTGGCCTCTGAACCCCCCGCCTTAAATTTTCTTATGCATTTCCGAGCAGGAAACAGCTTCTATCTTTTCAGCCATCGGATAAGAATGATCGCCGGCATGGATAACATACAACCGATCCAAACCGAGGTCCTCTAACGCTATCCCCATGGATTTTGTCACCTTTGGGGCAACTGTTCTTTTTATTTCAAAACCGGTTTTCGTCAAACCCCTCACATGCAAAAAGTCCAACGCCGCCCCCGCATGAGTCGCCCAGTGAAAGCACTCAGATTCATCTGCATTCAGTAATCTGATTAACTGCTCAATCATAAAACCTTCCCATGTGGCGCCGGATTTGGGATGGCCTTCAATATCGCCAAACGAAGATAAATTAAGCAACGCATGAACCAATCCACTATCACAAATATACACTTTGGGTGATTTGACCTGGCGCTTGGATATGTTCTCGTGCCAGGGCTGAATCTGCCTGACCACCAGCGCGTCTGTAAGCCGATCCAGATATTGTCGGACTGTGGTATCTGCCACGCCAAAGGACCGGGCAAACTCAGATGCGTTCCAAACCTGGCCGTGGTAATGAGCCAACATATTCCAGAACCGGCGCATTCTGGCGGCACTCAATGTGATACCCAACTGGGGCAAGTCTCTTTCCAAAAAAGTCGCAATAAATGCTTTGCGCCATTCCAGGCTGGCCTTGTCTGTATCGGCAAGAAACGACGAGGGGAAACCGCCTCTTGTCCAAAGCTGCTGGGACTGCTCAGGTAAAATTTCATCCAGGCCCAGGCCGCTTAACCGGTGATATTGAATTCTTCCGGCCAACGATTCAGATGATTGCTGCAAAAGCGCCGGGGAGGCGCTTCCCAGAATAAGAAAGCGGCGGCTGTTTTGTTTCCTGTCAATCAGCACTCGCAAAATCGGATAAATTTCCGGTACCCGCTGCACCTCATCCAGAATAATCAGGCCGTCCAGCGCTTTTAATGCCAGCATCGGGTCCGAAAGCCTTGCCAGATCCTCCGTGTCTTCCAGGTCAAAATGATGTGTCAGGCCATCCCATAGTCCGGCCAGCATCCCGGCCAACGTGGTTTTGCCCACCTGCCTGGCCCCGATAATGCCGACTGCCGGATAGAGCGACAAGGACTCGCGTAAAATATCTATTTCTTTTGTTCTTGGTATCATATTTGCTTTTTACATTGAAATCTCTGTTCTTGCAACAGAATTTTCAATGTAAATTGGGAGGGTCAGACTTTACGCCCTTGCCCTTACCGCCCACCGAC
>PUOB01000352.1 GCA_003551985.1 Desulfobacteraceae bacterium
CTGTACATGTTATATAAATGAATATTGCCCGCTTGTTACCGGAATCGTCGACGGAATGGAATTTTTTTTATTTGAAACTTTCAACAATAAGGTTGATGTGGTAATTGCTATGGTTAATACTGTAAACACTGTTTATCATTTTAACCGCTAAACTGAAACGGAGCTTTCATGAAACGCGTCATCTGCATCAGCCTGGGGTCCAGCGAATACGATTTCGAAACGGAAACAGAATTTTTGGGACATGATTTTCTTATTAAACGAATCGGTGCGGATGGAAACATGGGGAAGGCCGAAGCGCTGCTTGTCAAATGGGACAAGACAGCGGACGCTTTCGGGATCGGCAGCGTCAAGTTCCCTTATACCATCGGTCCTGAGCGGCTGATGCAAAACCGCCTGAAAATCATTCAAAAAATCAGCAAACGGATCAAGACGCCCGTAACAACCGGTGCGGCCCTGCGCAGGGTTTCCTTTGAATGGGCCATCCACCATCTTCAGTATTCCATGGGAGGGTTTTTCAGCAATGCCCGCGTCCTTGTGTTGTCGGGCATGATGGATTACAACCTGGCCAAAATCATCTCCGAATACACCGACAATCTGAGCTTTGCCGATCCGATACTGGAGCATGGCATACCCAAATTCTTAAATTCCATCAAAGATCTGGAAAGGTATGCCAGGGGTGCTCACGAGGTCCTTACATACACGCCGGTAAAGGGACTGGCCAATTCGGCAATGCCCATTACAAAATGGAATGAATATATCCTGCGCAAGGCAATGCAGAAAAACGATATGATCATGGTCCCGTACTATGACTTCGACAGGTACATGGAACTCGCGGGGCTTGAAGAACTGGGCCGGAAAGTGGTCATCACATCCACGGTGTATGATGCCCGGGTCGAGTTTCTCAAAAATCGCGGCGTCGATATCATCATCGACAATACGCCCAAGCTATTGGATCGGGTGGTCGGTGTCAACGCGCTTGAAGCCATGATCATCGCCGCCCTTGAAAAACCGCGGGCTGAAATCACCAACGACGAGATAATGGAAATTATTAGCGACCAGCACCTCGAACCCCGTGTGATCTACCCCCAGGAAACCCCCCGCCGGATCAACCGCTTTGCCTTTGTCATCCATCCCCTGTCGCAAAACGATTTCAAAAAGGATAAAACAGTGGGAATGTTTACAAAGGTGCCGGGGGTGACGGACATCATCGAAAAAGTCATGGCTTATTCCCCGCCCTTTATTTATTCAGAGGTGAAGGGGATCCGGTCGCCGACCGGCATAGAAGCCGAGGGATGGTTAATCACGGTGGGCGGCACGCCCAAACAAATGATGGCGCACACCCCGGAATTCACCTACAAACGCCTGCTGCAGGCCGCGCGCATGGCCAAGCGGCTGGGTGCCCAGATCATGGGCTTGGGGGCATTTACCAAGGTGGTGGGCGATGCCGGCCTGACCGTATCGCGCAAGGCCGAGATCCCCATTACAACGGGCAACAGCTACAGCGCATCGGGCGCACTGTGGGCAGCCGCGGATGCCGTACGCCGAATGGGGCTGATCAAAATCGAAAAAGGGAGGCTTGTCGATGCCCGTGCCATGGTCATGGGCGCCACCGGATCCATCGGTGCGGTCTGTTCAAAGCTTTTGGCGCTGGTGGTCAACGACCTGTATCTCGTAGGCCGGAACACCGCCAAGCTTTTGGCATTGAAAAAATCCATTGAGAAAGAGTTCCCGGGATGCCGGGTTACCTTGTCCACTTACGCCGACCGTTACCTTCCCGACATGGACATCATCGTTACCACCACATCGGGTGCGGGCAAAAAGATTCTGGATATTACCCGGGTCAAGCCCGGATGCGTCATCACGGACGTTGCCCGGCCCCTCGACCTGCCGCCCGAGGAGGTGGCCAAACGCCCCGATGTCCTGGTAATCGAGTCCGGAGAAATCGAATTGCCTGGAAACGTGGAAATGAAAAACATCGGCCTGCCGCCCGGCGTGGCCTATGCGTGCCTGGCGGAAACCATCGTGCTGGCCCTGGAGAGCCGGTTCGACGTCTTTACCGTAGGCCGTGATATTGAATGGAGCAAGGTCAAGGAAATTTATAAACTGGGACTCAAGCACGGCATGAAGTTGGCCGCCATTTCCGGTCATAAAGGGGTCTACTCGGAGGAAGATATCCGCATGGTGAGAGATCTGGCGCTGGCTGCCAGGGCAAAACAGCCGACCGGGAAGCCGCCGAAAAAACTCAAAAAAGCGATTTAAATAATTATTGATGCACTCGTAAAAAGTCGGGTTCAGACGGCTTCGTAAAAAGTCCAAGATCAAGGCTTGCGCGATTTTTGAAGAATTGAGTCACGCCATGGCGTGATGATATTCTTCGAAAATTGCGCATAACGCAGATATTGGGCTTTTTACGAAGCCGTCAAAATTATCGTACATGCAGCTTCTGGTCAGGATAAATCCGGCAGCTTCTCGTGAGCTGGTTGATCTCGAGAAATTCATTCAAGCTCATGTTGTGCCTGCTGGCTATTCGGGCGGGGGAATCGCCCCGTTTGACCGTATAGGTTTTCAAACCGCCCGACCCTGAGGCGGCCGGGATTTTCAGTTTCTGGCCGATATGGAGATTGACCGAATTCAGATTGTTTAAATCCTGAATTTTTTTGGTTGTCGTGTTGTAACGGTTGGCGAGCAGCCAGAGCGAGTCGCCCCTGCGCACTTCATAGTCTATAATTGTTTCCGCGCTCCGGGAGCTTCCCGCGGCTGTGATATCAGTGGCCTGTGGAATTTTAAGGACCTGTCCGGCCACGATGTAGTTGTCGCGAAGGATATTGTTGAACCGGGCGATTTCCTGGACGGTTGTGCCGTAGCGTGAGGCAATGCCCGAAAGCGTTTCCCCGCGGCGAACCCGGTGCTGCGCGACGCGCTGCGGACCCCTCCGGAATTCGGGGATCTCGTCTATTTTCGCAAGAAGCAATTCCTTTTTTCCGGGCGGCACCCGGAGTGCATATTCATCATTCGGCAGAAGCTTATAGCGAAGCTCGGGGTTAAGATATGCCAATTCGTCTTCACTTGTACCGATTGCTTCGCCGATGTCCTTCAGGGTCGCTTCCCTGGCAACGGTGAGCGTTTCGTATTCGAGGGGGTCCTCCACTTCAAGGTTGCCCATGCCGTATTTTTCAAGATTTTCTACGATATGCAGCGTTGCGATGAACCGCGGCACGTACTGGGCGGTTTCCCTCGGGAGCCGCTGGTAAAGATCCCAGAAATCGTCAAGGTAGTTAATGTTTTGCCTGCGGATTTCACGCAAAACGCGGCCTTCCCCGCAATTGTATGCCGCCAGGACGGTTTTCCAGTCTCCGAAAATATCGTGGAGTTCCTGGAGGTAAGCGATGGCCGCATGGGTGGACCGGTACGGGTCCAGGCGCTCGTCAACATAGGGGTCCCGCTTAAGGCCGAACTTGTATCCCGTAGAGGCGATAAACTGCCACATTCCAAGGGCGCGCGCATGAGACAGGGCATTGACCCGGTAACCGCTCTCCACGAGCGGCAGCCATGAAAGCTCTTCAGGGAGGCCGGCTTCCCGGAGTTGCTCCGTTATATAAGGACGGTATTTTCCCGAACGCTTGTATGAATTAATAAAAAACTGCCTCGCACTGCCCGTGAGATGGTCGATTTCCTTTTGGACGTAATCGTTTATTTCCACGGGAATGGCGTTATAATTCCCTTTGACGGTGGTATGTCGGGACGCGTAAATCTCGAGGATGCGCTTGGAGATCATAAACCGAAGGTCGTCTTTTTGCTGGATGAACTCCGGCTCGTCTCCGGTCCTGGTATTGATGATCAGCGCATAGCCGTTGTCCAGGGCCTCAAGGGCGCTCTCAATCTCGCCTTGCTGCCAGAACTCCATCGCTGCCTGGTAGAATTCAAGCGATTTGTCAAACCTTGCCTGTATTTTGTCGTCTATGGAACCCTTAGCGATGAATGTTGATTCATCGCCATCCTTTCGGGTTCCGGCCGGGAAGGGTAGGCCTTCATCGCTGTAAATTCCGGTCATGTGGGGCTTTGAGTCGCCGTCCGGAAGGGCCTTTTCTTTGTCATCTTCTTTGTCATCGGTTCCGCCTTTGCCGGCAAAATCCGCTTCAGCGGCGCTGCCCAAACCTGTTTTTTCGGAAAAGGCGGCGCATCCCGCAAGGCCTGCAAAAAATGCAAAAACAAGGAGTAGCGCAAGAAAGATAACTGCACGTTTGGGGTGGTTCTGCGTGCCGGGTCGTGCCAAGTGGTTATTCATAACGTCCTAATAATGGAATTGAGGGATTATCGGGCATTTCTGAATTCGACGGCTCTGATTTCACGTACATCACGGTTTAGATATCATTTAACGGCTTGGGGTGTCAAGGGTTATCAATCGCCCTGAAGGGTCGTTTTTTTTTAAAAAATATATAAAAACTGCTTGCAAGGGCTTTTAAAATTTGTTACATATTTCCACTTTATGTAAGGTGTAAAAAAAATGAACGGTTTTTGATTTCCGGTATGTGTCCGTCCAGCGTAGGCCTGTGAGGCTTGGGATGGGGAGACCGGAAGACGGGGTCAGGGATCAGGGGATCAGAAAATTTGTTTTGTTTTTTGGTAATCCGTATTGACAGGATATCAATTATCCGGTATTTCGCATTTTGCAATGGCAA
>PUOB01000144.1 GCA_003551985.1 Desulfobacteraceae bacterium
CAGGTGCGGGTCATTGAGCTTGAACGCGAAAAAGGCCGGAAGAAAAACAAAGAAGTTTTTGGTGTACTGGTAGGGCCGCATCAATTCCAGCAGGCTGTTTGCCATGCCGTGCTTCATTATTTATCCCCGCTTTCAACTGTTCTTCCCGCCAAAAAATAAATCTATACCAGGAATCAGCTTGCCTGTAAAGCCGTAAAGCGGCTCAGCGACTGGCGCCTGTTTACGGCCGGGAGTATCGCCTTGCGGAGGCGAACCGATTTCGGCCCGATTTCGAACCGAATTCGGGGTGATTTCGCGGCTTTCTTGTGGGAACAAATCAATATAGCGATTGTGATGATAAATACAAGGCTTTTTGGAGTTGCACAAAAATATACAGGCATTCCTGCGGCATTCGGCCCCTGTCATTGAAACCTGGAATATTTACAATCGTTTTGAATTCCAAAGGTTTGTAAATTAGTGGGGTTCCACTTGAAAAGGCCTGAAGGGTTAAGGCGAAAATGACTGTATTTTTTTATGCACTAGGTTGGTAGTTCCGGTCTTAAAATAATTTTGATTTATTCCGGCTTGTTATGAAAATGACGGGGCCCCCTCTATTAAAACTTTTAAGGGCCAGCCCCTTTCCGTTTAGCTGAAACCGTCCCCTGTATTATCGCTTTCTCTCCCTTTTATTTTAATTTTTTATTAAAAACAATTGTTTATAATTTAATGTAGCGGGTAGTGCTTTCATTGGCATATTCCTTGTAAGGTAATAATTGACAATTTTACCAAATAGCGAGGTTACCATGAAAAAGAATGCCGGCTTTACTCTGATAGAAATAATGGTGGTGATTGCGATCATCGGCATACTCTCCGCAATTTCCATGCCCAACCTGATCAGCTGGATGCGGGATCGGCATTTTACATCCAGCGTGCAGGAGGCGATTTCTGCGCTAAACAGTGCCAAAACGCATGCGCTCAAAGAAAACATGAATACGGTCGTCCGGTTCGATACCACCGGCCGCGAAATCACGGTTTTTCTGGATCCCGGAAACAACGGGCCATCGACCGGAGAAGGGACCCGCCGGCTACGGTATTATGAAATGCCGGCCGGCGTGGCCATTGAAAAAGTCACATTTGATGACGCCCGGATCGCGTTCGACGGGCGCGGCATGCCCCTGGGCGGACAGTCCGGACACGTTGAAATCAAAAGTGACAGGGGGTTGTCCAGCACCATTTCGGTGAGCATGACCGGTCGCATCCGGTTCGAATAGGGCAATGTCAATAGGCAATAAAGGAAACGGTCTTATGAAGAAATCCGGTGTTTTATCCAATAATGGCGTTACGCTTGTCGAGTTGATGGTGGCAATGGCCATGGCCGGCATTGTGGCCGTGGCTATATATACGGTATACGAGTCCCAGGTCCGGACCCAGGCCGCCCAGGAAGCGGCCCTTGAGGTCCAGCAGGGCATGCGGGGCGCCCTGATGATTATGGAACGGGAAATCCGGACAGCCGGCGCGGATCCGACCGGGAGCGCGGACGCCGGCGTCATAACGGCCGAATCAGGCGAGTTCCATTTTACCCGGGATATTGACGACGATGCCGGGTCGGGCCGGTTCGACGGGTCTGTCAGCCGGCCAAACGAGGAGATCCGGTATGCCATAAACGGCGACAGCCTCGGCCGGGCAACCGGCGACGACCCGAATACGCTGCATAGCATGCTCGACCATGTGGACGCCTTGAATTTCGTCTACCTGGATCGTGCTGGGGAGGTGATCGAAGCGCCGGTGACAGGAGCCGACCGCAACCGGATCCGCCAAGTGGAAGTGACCATCGTGGCGCGGGCCAGCCAGTCCAAACGGGGGCTCATTTGGTCCCACACCGATACGCTTGCCTACGAAAACAATCAGGAAGAAAAAATCCTGGCGGCTCAAAACGACTCGTACCGGAGGCTGCGCAAGTCGGCAGCCATCACCAGTCGCAATATAGGGACAGGTCTTTAATTGGTAAAGGAGATATCAATGCAACCCCGACAAAATCATGACGGATTTACCATTATAGAAGTCTTGATCGCCATTGCCATTTTTTCCATCGGTTTTCTGGGGGTGGCCGGCATGCAGGTAAGCGCCCTGAATTCCACCACCTCGTCGCGGGTCGTCAATGATGCGCTCGAGATAGCCGCCGGCCGCGTGGAAAACCTGCACGGGCTTCCCCTTTATGACAGACACATGGATTTAAACGGGGATGGCGAAGCGGCATTTTTTGACATCCACCCCGATTTCGAGGCGGGCACGCATGAGGATACGGATTCGTCGGGCCGGTATACAATCCGGTGGACGGTGATCCCGGATGAACCCCTTGAGGCGGTGGATAACGTGTGGACCTCGGGGGGACCTTCAGAGATTACCGTATCCAAAACCATCCGGGTGTCTGTTGCTGAAACCCGGAATCCCGGCAAAAATCTTGCCGAGATGGAAATGATCAAAATCTGGGGGAAGGACGGATAATCATGAAAAAAACGATTTTTACGGCGGCTGCCAACCCAAACGGGTCGGTTATTGTGATCGCCCTTCTCATACTTGTCCTGCTCACGATTGCGGGCATATCAGGAATCAAGATGGCGGTGACGGAATCCTACATTGTCCGGAATACCGCCATTCACAAACAGAACCTGCAGTTGGCCGAAATAGCGGCCAGGGAGGGGCTGCAGCGGATTGTGAACCTGGATGACGCCGCGGTGCTCACGCCCGACTCCGGTGCATCGGCGGATTGGCTCCTTCGCCGGAGGGATGATCCGGAAGATGACGGTGACGGCCTTGCCGCCCTGGCCCCGGGCCATAAGGTGGAGGCTTCCGAAACAGTCACTGAAAACGAGGTATTAAAACAACGCGGCGAGAACGGCGACTCCCTTTCGTATTATTTTGTCGGATGGGAAACCCGGCCCGGCGGTTCGCTGAAGATGACCGATACCCGGTGGCGCCTTGGAAAGGTCGTCGGTGTCTATAACTCGGAAAATTATGGGCGCGCGGCGGTGGAGCTCGGCGTGACAAAACGGTTTTAGGATAGAAAAGGAGTTTTCCATGAAAAGATTATGCTTGGTACGCGGGCCTTTGCTGCCGTTGATAGTATTGATGTCGTTTATGTTGTCTTCAGGCGCAATGCCGGCCTTTGGGGGAGGCACGGGCTGTACCGATGAAAACCGCGTGGAACTCGCTGATTTGCCCCTCGAGGTCAGGACCCGCTCCGCCCCCGCGCTGATCAACCTGGTGCTGGACAATACCCGCAACATGTACTGGACCATCATGACCGGGGAGGGGACAGGGTCCTTTACGACCAGCGACGGGAGGGAATACCAGCTCGTTTTTCCGGAAGACACGTTTGCCGGGGCCGAAGTCCTCCCCTATGCCGACCGGGCCTACTGGAAAACCCAGTGGTCGGGCCACAACACCATGTATTACAACCCGGCGGTCCATTATGTCCCATGGCCCCGCTGGGAAGAGATGGCCGACAACTGGACCGGCGGCGAGAATGCCGATCCCGACGACCCCCGCATGCATCCCATGGATAGCCGCGACACCCTGGATTTGAACGAAACGTTCTTCACGCCCGGTTATGAAGGCATTGGAGAGAAATTGATATATGAAGATATCGTTTTCAACGATGCCGACCGGTGGAATCGTTTAAACCCCAGCGAAAGGGGGTACATAAGCGACGACAACCACTTTTTCGCCACCAGCGCCGCAGGCGAAACGGCTTCCTGGTCCTTTGAGGGGCTGACAGGAAACGATCGCTATGACATTTACGTGTACATCCCGTATTATGATCCAGACAGCGGCGAACCGGATGACGGACATACGGATGGCCGGGCCGTATACACGGTTACGGGCCAGTCGGTTGAAACCCGGACCCTGGACAATCAGAAAGATTATGACGGATGGACCCAGATTGCAACGAATATGCGGTCGCACAATCAAGATGACAATCTGGTAATTGAATTGGCCAGAGATTCCGGTACGGTCTCAGCCGACGCAGCCCGGATTGTATACGCCGGGACGGATGTGGACGAAGAAGACCCGGATGCCGTCAGCATGATTTTCGCCCATTATTATGTCAAAGGCGATGACGGCGAGATATACCTGGTCAACCTGGACGAAGGTATTGAATATTATCACTTCGAGGACCAAAACGGCAACGACCGGGTGGATGAAGGCGAACTGACCCGCCTTGACCTGGACCTGGATAAGGCGCAAATCGATGCCGCCGGCATCCGGACCGGCCGCAAGTATGAACAGGAACGCCAGAATTTCGCCAACTGGTATCAATTCTACCGGAAACGTTCATTTACGGGCATCGGAGCGGTCAGCCAGTTCCTGGAGGATCTGACCGACGCCTATTTTCGCATGATCGGTTTTCCGCCGGCAAGTTTCGATTTTCCGCTGGCGCCGATCCAGGTATCCATGGACGACGGCGAATTTTATGATGAAACCGAAACGGTCCTTGAAAATTTGTACCACCTCAAATCCCCGCAGGCCATCGGCACCGGTTCAATGGGCACTTCATTGCAGCGGGCAGGGGAGTTTTTTGACGACGAAGAGTCAACCCAAAACGAGATTGACGTCTATGCCGATTCCGAAGATTCCCCGTTTTTCAAGGCGGAGTACGGCGGGGAATGCCAGCAGGCGTTTGC
>PUOB01000248.1 GCA_003551985.1 Desulfobacteraceae bacterium
CTCAACAAGCCTGCGGGGTACATCAGCAGCTGCCGGCACGGGGATTCGGCCATCGTCCTTGACCTGGTGGACGTGGCCGAGCGCGTGTTCCCGGTGGGGCGGCTGGACAAGGATTCCACCGGGCTTTTGCTTTTGACCAATGACGGTGAAATGCACAACCGGCTGGCCCATCCCTCGTTCGACCATGAAAAGGAATACGTCGTCGAGGTGCGCCGAGCGATAACGGACGCGGCTCTCGAGCGCATGGCGGCGGGAATCTTGCTGGACGGCAAAATGACGCGCCCGGCCCTCGTCCGGCGCGAGTCGCAAAACGCCTTTCGCATTATCCTTTACGAGGGCCGCAAGCGGCAGATCCGTCGGATGGTGGAGGCGGCCGGGAACGAAGTGACCCGTCTGCACCGGGTGCGCATGGCCGGTCTGAGGCTCGGGGGCCTGCCGCCGGGCGAGTGGCGCTTTCTGACCGGGCAGGAGATCGCCTCGCTTGGTTAAATTCCCTGGCGTCCCATATGATAGGTTCAATTTCATTTAGTCGGCCTCCCGGTACCGCCCTCAGCAACCGTCCGGTGCCCGCCCGATGTTGCTCACGGGCGGCACCGGGCGCCCGTCTATGAAATTGGTCTTTTATATAAGGTCAAAAGCCGGCGCCGATAAAGCCGGTTGCCCTGATCTCTGTCGATACAAAAAGATCAATAGGAATACTGGGCGACTTTTTACGAGTACCTCAAAATTTGAGCCTGACACAGAAATTGGCGAAAAAGACGGTTTACGTTCAGCCCCTATATAGAACCCATATATCAAACCACGGAAGGAGGCTTTTATTATGGCCCACAAACACGATCATGAAAACCATCACGGCCATGGCCACGGCCCTGATCATGAAGCAACGCCTGAAATGGCGTTTCCCGAAAAAATGGAAAAACTTTTGAACCATTGGATCAAGCATAACCGGGATCACGCGGAGACGTACCGGAAATGGGCGGACAGGGCCATGAAGGAAGGCATGCTCGACATCGGGCAGCTGATTGAAGAGGCGGCTGCAATCAATGAAAAAGTGGATATTGCCCTGAAAAATGCCCTGGAACGGTTGAAAGACAAAACGTGAAGGCCGGTGATGGCCGTTGGGGGCGTGTCACAGCCGCTGGATAAGATAAAGATATGCCGGGAGGCGGCAGAGCCGTTTGAATTCATTGAACGTGCTCAGCAGGCGCGCCTTTGGCCCGGTGTGCGCCAGGGGGGAGAGGTAGATATCCCCCTTGGGATGGAACCGGTCCAGCCGGTTGCGCGTCAAATCCAGGATAGACGGGAGGTGCGAATCCGGCAGCCCGGCGCCGATGACGAAATTCGCACTGATTTCGATGTTCGGGTAGGTGCGGTTGATTTCGATCATCTGCGAAAATGCGGCCGCCACGGTGTCGGCGCTCAGGGGTTTTTTGAGGGCTTTCAGGGTCTCCGGGTCGCCGCTTTCCAGGCCGATATTGATATGGACAAAAAAGGGCAGCCGGTTGAGCATGTCAAGAAGGGCCTTATCCGCCCGGAGAACCGAGTCTGCGCTGCCAAACAGGAACAGTCGGGGGCCCTTCATCACGGATTGCCCGATTTCAAGTATCTCCCAGGCTTTGTCCGCGGCGAACCCGATGGTTTCGGCACCGGCGAAAAGCGCGTCGTGCTCCCCCAGGAAGACCGAATTGTAGTTGACCCGGTCCCGGCCGTAAAAGGCCTTTAAGGCATAAAGCTGGTCCGTGATCTCCCCGCGCGTCCGGCGCGCGAATCCAACACCGGATTTGACCCGGCAGAAACCGCAATTATAAAGGCATCCATCCGCAATCCGAAGGGGAATCACATCGTATTCCACGTGCCGGGTGTCCGGTGGAAGCACGGAAACCGGCCCGCCGATGATGTGGTGCAGTTTTTCCCCGCGTTTTTCAAGGGTTTCCGGGGGCATTTCAAGGATCCGGCGGACAAAGCCGCCTGCCGGCTCCGGCAGGGTATTCGTGTCAATTCTCTCCAGTTTTTCAAGCAGATCGTGCCAGGCCGAAAACGCGTCCCGAATCTCACGGCTCTCAAACTTGCCTTCCCCGAAAATGGTGTTGGTCTGGTAGGGCAGGCAGGGGATATAGTATTCCCCGGTATAATTAAAAGCCCCGTTATAGCCGCCGGCCGAGAAATACGCCCAGTCGTTTCCGGCGGTGCGCTTGAGCCACTCGGCCGTTTCCAGCCATCCGCCGGAGCGGCCCTGTATTGTTTTTATTTCCCCGTTGCGGTTGAATTCGAAAATATATGCCGGCGTTCGGATTTCCCCGAAAAGGCCGTAGCGGAGGGGGTAGCTGATCTTTACATACCGGTCCGCGCCTTTTTTCTCAGGCAAAATTGCAAGATCGGATATCTGGTATGTGGCCATGGGTCCCTTTTGCGGTTTTTTTCGCCTTGGCGTTTCCGGGTTCCATTCAGATGGTGCGGTGGCGTTGATGCGATATGGTGATGATGCGCTTCCTTCGTCAGCACATCCTATGACCCTGCTCCTGCCACGCCATCACCGGATGCTCGTTGTCGTTGTCGTTGTCGTTGTCGTAATCGTAATCGGTTTTTTTCAAACGCTTTTATTATAACAATCCCGTAAGAAGCCCAGAATCCAACCTTGACGACTTCGTAAAAGTCCAATATTTTTGTGTCGCGGTTTATCGATGCGCTTCCTTCGTCAGCACATCCTATGGCGTCGACCGGGGGCATCCACTCGGCGATAGGCGCACGATATCGCCCGGGTTGAAGGCATCCGCATTTTCCAACTCCAGCGTCGCCCGGGTATTGGGCTGGGCGACCGGGACGTCGGGATCGCCGTCAATGGCGATGCGCACAACCCGGTTCGCCCTTGCCGGTCCTTCCCGGCCGATAATCTCGACCCGGGCGTTTTTGCTGATCCGGTTTTTGATGTCCGTGGTGATCTTGAAATCTCCGTTTACCCACAGGATTTTGCCGATGTAGCGCTGGTCCGCGGCCCGTTTCGCCTGATCGTAGACCGGTATGGTGCCGGCGGTGTCATCCATGTAGAAACCCGTGGAATACCCCCTGTAATTAACGGTTTCAAGCTCATTTCGCCAGCTGTCATCCACCCGGTAGGCCGCGGGATCGTCGTAATAGGCGTCTATCGCCCGCCGGTAGGTGCCGACCGTTGCGGCCAGGTAGTTCAGTCCCTTCATGCGCCCCTCGATTTTAAGCGACGAAATGCCGGCCTCGATCATGTCCGGGAGGTGGTCGATCATGCACAAATCCCTGGCGCTGAAAAAATAGGCGCCGCGCGCGTCTTCTTCTACGGGAATGTACTGCCCGGGGCGTTTTTCTTCGACCAGGTGGTATCGCCACCGGCAGGCATGGGCGCAAAGTCCCCGATTGCCGTCCCTGGCGGCAAGAAAGTGGCTCAACAGGCACCGGCCGGACCAGGCCATGCACATGGCGCCGTGCACGAACGCCTCGACCACTATCGGCACCGCAGATGCGATGGCCTTTATTTCAGAAAGCGACAACTCCCGCGCCGCGTTTATCCGGGAGGCCCCCTGAAGGGCCCAGAATCTTGCCGACAGGATACTGGTGGTGTTGGCCTGCGTGCTGATATGTATGTCGATGTCGCCCAGTATCGGCCTGGCGGCCATGAAAATACCGGGGTCGGCCACAATCAACGCATCCGGGCCGATTTCTGCGAGCTGCGACAGGTATCGGTCGATTTGTTTTTGTTCGTGGTTCCGGGCAAACACGTTGCATGCAACGTATATCTTAACGTCATGCCGGCGGGCGAGAGAAACCGCATCCGCGATCTCCCCGGTCGTGAAATTGCCCGAGTGGCGCCTCAGGCTGAATTCTTTTCCGCCGATGTATACGGCGTCCGCACCGAAATGTATGGCGGTTTTCAGTTTTTCAAAGTCGCCCGCCGGCGCGAGCAATTCGATTTTTTTACCGGGCATGGGAGTAAGTTGTAAGTTGTAGGTTGTAAGTTGTAGGTTGTAGGTTGTAAGTCAAAAAACCCGTTTCCGGCATCAGCATGAAATGTCCGGGAACGGGTTTTTTTGTGTGCCGGGCGAGGGCGAAAATATCCTTATCAGCCGGATTTTGGCAAAATTTATCTCAGCCGTAGTGTTTGCGCGACAAAGACGATCCCAGAGACGATCCCGGAGACGATCACGGTCATGCCCGGGAGATGCTTAAGCGTTTGCAAAACCTTCAAACCGGATATTCACGTTCACGTTGATGTCCAGACCCTCGGTTGTTACCCCCCTGAACAACTCCACCAGAAGCGTCTGCAATGCATTGTCGGACAACTTGGTGCCGGCCGTGGTTTTGGGCATTCTGCCCTGTTTGGCGGTTGCGGCAGCGCTTGTCCGACTGGTCCGGGTGTAAGGCTTCCGGGGAGATGCCTGTTTGAGCCGGGACGCCTTGACGTATTTCTTCAGGCCTGGGTTCTTTTCAAGCGCCTCTTCCAGGGTGAAACGGTTTTTGCCGGTTTTCCGGGTCAGGTCGTAAACCTGTTCGAAATCAATCTCAAAAAGTTCCGGTACCAGGTTGTAGGTATACCCTTTTGGCGTTTTTTTCTTCTGAACGAAA
>PUOB01000285.1 GCA_003551985.1 Desulfobacteraceae bacterium
CATTTTCTCCGTTTCATCAGCGCCGGATGCCCTCTACCCTTGGTGAACGCGTAAAAAGTCACTTTTGGCCGGCATCTTTGTGTTGCTCAGGCGCAATAAGCACTTCGGGGTTCAAAATCCAAACCACGCCTTCAATGCAGGAATCTATAGCAATTACCGGAAAAAGTGTAAAGCGCCAAAGATTGACGGCTTCGTAAAAAGGGTCAACAGGGTCATAGGATGTGCTGACGAAGGAAGCGCATCGATGAACCGAAACACAAAAATAGTGGTCTTTTTACGACGCCATCAAATATTGGGGAGAATGCGACAAGCTCTGGATAAACACTGTTCGTAGCTAAAAAATGATTTTTCTTCATTGACATTTAGTCAGGTTAAGGTTTAGTGTTAGATTAACGTTTACGAGAAGTGAAGGATTACTGCAGTCGCTGACATCAATACATCGCAGGATATTAAAAGCGGGAAAGGGAGGGGTCAAATGAAATTTCAGAAAAAACGAATCGCTGTAATCTTTTTTGCTTTATTGTTATTCATCCCCGCAACGGTTTTTGGAGGCGGCAGTTCTTACGTCGCGGACACGAAATACCCCATCGTCATGTCCCACGGCATGGGCGCTTCCGCTGAAATCTTAGGGATCGTGGATTACTGGTGGGGCATTCCGGATGCGCTGGAAGATGAAGGCGCGCAGGTTTTTCTGACATCCGTTAACGGGATGGACAGCACCCGGAACAAGGCCGAGGCATTCAAGGCGCAGTTCCTTCAGATCAAGGCCGTGACCGGGGCGGACAAGCTCAACATCATCGGCCATTCCCACGGCACCATCTACACCCGTGACGCCATCTCCAACCTTGGCCTGGCCCCCTATGTGGCAAGCCATACCAGCATCGCCGGCCCGCACCGGGGAAGCGCCATTGCCGATGTCGTCATCGGCGTCGTGCCAAACAACCTTGAATGGCTGGTGGGTGACACCCTCGATTTTGTATACGCCTATCTTTTCGGCGACACCGACCCCGACAGTCTGCAAAACGCCTATGACCTGACCCGTCCCTACATGATCAACACGTTCAACCCGAACACGCCCAATATGCCCGGTGTTTATTACCAGAGTCATGCCGCGAAAATCAAGACCATGGCGGTCAACGCCCGCAACTGGTACTTCATCGCCACGTGGCCCATTATGCTCTATCACGAAGGGGCCAACGACGGCCTTGTAAGCGTTAACAGCGCCAAATGGGGTAATTTCAGGGGAGTTGAGGATGCATCCTGGTACAGCGCCGGATGCGACCACCTCAATATCGTGGATCAACTTTTCGGCTACACCCCCGGATTCGACGCCAACGGCTTCTACGTTGATCTGGCGGCGGATTTGAAAAACAGGGGCTACTAATAAATTGCAATAAAGGGAATTCTGTTCCCGGTAAAACAAATTGATGGACTCGTAAAAAGTCACAAGATAAGGAACAGATGGCTAAGAGATAATGAAAAAGGGTGCCTGCGGGTGCCCTTTTTCGCTTTACTAGCGGGCGAAAGAGTTTTCCCCCCTACTGCCGATTGGACCGGAGACTGTCCCCATGATTCTTACCCCCAGAAAAAAGATCGCCCTTGCCGGCATTGTGCTCTTGATCCTCCTGTCCGGGTACTGGCTTTATCCGAAGGAAACAACCAATGAATATGCCGCAGATCCAGAGTATATTTTCGACCAAAGCCATAACATAACATTGGATGATGTCGTCCAATCCCGAAAACCGATTTCCCGCGATCCCGGGTTTTCGGCCGGCCATGACCGACCCGCTGCCACCGACGGCCCGGAAACGGAAACCGAGCCCCGCGAGGAATTTGATATCCGGGAATTGTTTTCGGAGGCGCTTATCAACTCGCATACAACATTGAGATATTTCAAACACCTCGAAACCATTTTCAAAGACAGCGCGAATCTGGGGGACCACCTGGAGCGGGTGCGGCAGCACCTGTTTTCGGAATTCGCCGCGTCGGAAGCCAGACAACTCTTTGAAGCCTATGAAAAATACATTGAATGCGAAATCGCCCTGTCAAACGAATTCATGGACTTCGGTCTCGTGAGAACCCCCCAGGATGCCATTGCCATGCTCCAGCGGATACAGGGTATTCGAAGGGAGATGCTTGGCGAGGAGCTCGCGGATCAGCTTTACGGTGCAGAAGTAAAAGCCCGTGAATACGCGTTTCGTCGGGCTGCCATCGTCGGCGACGACCTTTACGGGACGGAAAAGGAAGCGCTGCTCAATACGCTTAATACGGATATGTGGGGGGACGAAGCAGAGACGGTGGCGTCTCATCCCAACGAATATACGCGCTACCGAGAAACACTCCTGATATATGAAAAAGACCTCTCTGAAATGCCTTCAGAAGACGCCAGGCAGGAAAAAATACAGGAATTTCGTAGGCAGTTTTTCGAACCCGAGGCGGTTGAACGGCTCGAAGCAGTCGACCGGCAGATCGCCCGGGAAAAACAACGGGAAACCCTTTACCGTGAAAAGGAAGCACAGCTCCGGCAGAATCCGGAGCTGACGGAAGAAGAGAAACAAACACAAATCCAGGAACTCCAGGATGACATGTTCGGCCAGGACGCCGAGGCGTTTCGCAGGAGCGAAACCATGCGGATAGAGCGGGAAAAAATGATGGAAAAATACCAGGGAAAAGGAGCGCAGTCCCGGTAGATGGCTTAGCCTTTTTGGAAGACGATGCGAAGAAGGACGCCGCCGAGAACGAACAGGGAAAAAAGAACGGGCCAGTTTCCGAACCGGGTATACGGCGACATCGCATCCAGACTTACGAAATCCCCGTCAATGGCCTGCCGCTGAAACAGCGACGTTTGCGCGGCAACGCGCCCGTCCGGGTTGATGACGGCCGAAACGCCGCTGTTGGCTGCCCGCAGCAGGAAGCGGCGGTTTTCAATGGCACGCATCCGCGCCGCACTGAGATGCATATGCGGCATGGGCGAATCTCCGAACCATGCATCATTTGACATGTTCACCAGGAATACGGCCCCCGAACCTACCGCACGTGCAATATACCCCGGATACAGGATTTCAAAGCAGATGGACATACCCATCCGCCCATGGCGGGTATCCATCCAGGACGGGGTCCTGCCGGGCGAAAATTCCCGGGGAGCGGTAGCATACTGCCCAAGCCAGTCAAACATCATGACCGTCTCCGCATACGGCAGCAATATATGCTTGTCATAGCGCGTCAGGGTACCCTCCCCGGAAACGAGGTACGCGCAGTTGGTTACCCGGCCGGTATCGCTGTCCAGGTTCACGCCGCCGGAAACCAGAAGCGCCTCGTCTCCCAAAACCGCCATTATCTGTCGAAACAGGCTGTCGCTCAAGTGCGCGGGTTCGTTCAGCGTCGTTTCGGGCCAGACGATCACGCGGTCACGCGTCTTTGCCGCATACCCGCCGCCTGCAACAACGGTTTCCGGGTCGTTTGCGCTCATCTCCAGGTATGTCTTAAGCCGCCGGTGAAACCCCATGCCGCTCCATCGCTCGTCAAGGTCGAAATTGCCCTGTACAAGCACCGCCTGAACCGGCAGTTCCGCGGCGGTTTTCCCCTCTATTTGCGCATCAAGCCAATGAAGGCGGAATGCCCCGTAAGCCGTGGGAAGGCAGAACGTCAGGATCAGCAGCGCGAATGGTGCATATCGTATTTTCGGACGACGGCGGATGCTTTGCCATGCCGATCCGGATGCCGCATCGATCCACGGTACACGGCGAACGATATACCAGGCAACGGCGTTGACCATGACGATGAGGGCCGTCAATCCGTATATGCCCCCCAGATCGGCAACCTGAACAAACCGGTGAAACGGCAGCGCCGCATACCCGATACCGCCCCAGGGTACCAGAAACGGCACCACCTGCTTTACATATTCAGCCAGGGTCCACATGGCAGGGACGACCAATGCATACCAGGCAAGGTGCCCATGATGGAGAAAGCGGTAGGCAGCGAACGTGCCTGCATATATCAGACAGGTCGGGCCCGCCACACCAAGCAGAAAAAAAAGCGCCGCGTTGTGCGTCCGGACGTCAAAATGGTCGATGAGGGCAGGAAATAGCCAGTATCCCATTCCCGCAGATACCAGCAGGCCCCAAAGAGCGCCGTAACCCATGGCCCTGAAGGTTGACCGGGCGTTTTCAACCGCCCAAAACAGGGGGACCAGCGCAAAAAATGCCGCAAATGCAACATTCCACGGAGGAAACGACATCGCGTAAAAAAATGCGGACACGGCAACAAGCACGACGTTCATATCCCCATTTACCTTCTCGTCTGTTTATGCGTGGTTGAATAACGTTTCATTTAACAAAGCCGTCCATTTTGATATTTTAACAAAAAATACTTGACAAGGCCCGACTTAATTTACACGAAAGGGCGATGTGGTTGATAATGCATTTCGCATTCTCAAGACATTCAACTCGTACGCACGAAGGCTTCATAAAGGGTGAAAAAGACCATGATAAACACAAAAGGACCGATACTGGCGGTATTGCTCGCACTGATGTTTTCCCGGGCTGCGCCGGCGGAGGTAAATCCATCTGAAATAATTGAAAA
>PUOB01000068.1 GCA_003551985.1 Desulfobacteraceae bacterium
CGGCCCCTCAACGGTCTTGACCGTGCTGATGTTGACCACCGCCGGGCTTGCCTCCCTGGCAAGATCGACAAAATCAACCGGCACCATTGCAACGGACCTCGACTGCCCGGCTGCCGATGCAAGGGTGCCCGCCTGAAATGCGGCGAGCAAAAGCATTGCCGCCAGAAATGATAATGCCGCAGACCAAACAATGTTTCGTTTTTTGACTGCCAATGTGTTCATGGATTTTTTTCTCCCCTCATAAGGGCAACATTGCCTTCCTGTCCGGCGAATCAACCGATCCGTATTCCCGCACCATAGCGCCATAATATAAGACATCTTTAAAGGGAAATAAACGCTTGTTTGAAGCTGAAATCCAAAATTTTTCACAAACCACAAAAAAAGGCGATAGCGACCCAAAAAAATTCTGGTGACCGCACCTCGCCCTTTTTCATTATCCTGGCGGGGAAACCCACTGCCAGCTTTTTATTCCATCATTTCAGGCTGTTGTACGCCCTCGTCCTCCAAATCAATTTCTGCCATCACCTCTTCGGTAATATCCTCGCCGCCCACAAGGAGGGCATTTGAATCCACAACGTATTCGTAGCCTTTTTCCCTGGCGATCCTGGCGATATCATCCCTCACTTTGTCCATCGCCTCCTGCTGCAGCTCCTGCCCGCGCTGTTGAAGCTGCTGCTGCATCATCTGCTGGGCCATCATCTGTTCTTCCTCGCCCATCCCCTCAAGCTGCTGCTCCATCTGCTGCATCTCCCCCTGAAATGTCTGCTGTGCATCGACAAAGGCCGGATGCCTCTCCATGATACGGGAAGTATCGATCGATACAATGTTCAGGTTTTCGGCGGATGCGCCGGTTGCCGTCAAAACGGTGAAAAATGCGGCCAGCAGGCTCACAAAAAGAATTTTGATTGTTCGTGGTGTCATGTAAAGTACTCCCTGTCGTTTTGATAAAAAAATACAGCGAACCGTTTTCAATAGACAATCCGCTACCGGGCTTTTAACTTAGCCATCTGTTGCTTATCTTATGACTTTTTACGAGACTGTCGATTTTGAGGAACTCGTAAAAGTCCAATATTTTTGTGTTGCGGTTCATTGATGCGCTTCCTTCGTCAGCACATCCTATGGCCCTACTAGGCTTTTGATCTTATACATCATCATAAATGCATTTTTATAAAAATGCAAACCCGACAAACTTATACCCCGTAAAAAGTTGCGATCAGACGACTTTGTAAAAAGGCCAAGATCAAGGCTTGCGCGATTTTTGAAGAATTGAGCGTACTTAAGTGTACGTGATATTCTTCGAAAATTGCGCATAACGCAGATATTGGACTTTTTACAAAGTCGTCAAATTATACGGCCGCAAAAACACAATGGTTGCCACTGGCTGATATACGCTGGCCGATGTGCGCTGTATATTTGCGGCGGTAAAATCAGGTTTTCGGAAAGGCCGGACCATTATGGATTTTATGGGTATTGCAGACGGGTGGGACGAATTGCAAAAACACCCTTTTTTTTGCCGCATAGAGCGTTGTAAGCGGTGACAACCCACTCGTCCGTCACCGCTTACAACGTATAACATACAACTTGCAACCGGACTACGGCAACCAGGCCGCAACCTTGTCCGGATTTTCCTCAACCCACCGCTTGGCGGCGCCTTCAGGATCACCGGTATCCTCGGCCCATGCCATGACGGTATGGAGGTCATCGAGTTCCAGGTAAAAATTGTTCAAAAACGCATGGAGATCCGGCATGTCTTCTCCAAGGCCCTGTCTTGCCACCTTGTTGATGGTCTCCTCGTCACCAAAAACACCCTTGGGGTCTTCAAGGTATTTCAGATCCCATTCGCCGAATTTCCAGTGGGGGGTCCACCCGGTGACGACCACCCAATCTTCGCGTCCCGCCTTGTCGCCCAGAACGGCGGTCATCATAGCGTCGCTTGACTCCATGAGATCTATGTCAGTCATGCCGTACTCATCGATCGCTTTTTCGGTTGCGGACATGATCCCGGCGCCCGGATCGATGCCTGTGATCTCCCCGTTGAACTTGTCGGCATGATCATTGATCTCTTCCATGGAATCGATGTCGACATAGGTCGGCACGACCAGTCCGATTCGGGCACCCTCAAGGGCGGGGCCCATGTTATCGACGTTGTCTCCCACCCTGTCCATGTAATGGCCGTGGGTTACAGGAAGCCATGCGCTCGTAATAAAATCCACGTCCCCGGATGACAGCGCCTGCCACATGGCGGCCGCGCCAACGGGGGTCAGATCAATGGTGTAATCCATTTCCGACTCCAGGGCCGCCTTGGCCACGTTAGCGGTGGCGGTTGCACAGGCCCACTCAACATAGGCCATTTCGGCACTTTTCGCCAATGCATTGCCCGCCATTGCAAACACCATAAATACGCTTATAACCGCGCTGATAAAGATGGTTCGTTTTCCATGTCGCATGATCTTTCCTCCTTTTTTAACGTTTTCATGTCTATTTCCGGAATAATATATCCTTTTCCGGAAACTACTCCTCCTGCTGGGTCTGTTGACCTTTGCCGCCGTATTGCTGCATGACGCGGTCCAGTATGATGGCAACGATCACGATGCCGATGCCGGCCTCGAACCCTCTTCCCATCTCAAGGCGCTGGATCGCCCGCCAGACCTCGCCGCCAAGGCCCCTCGCGCCGATCATGGCCGCGATAACGACCATGGAGAGCGCCAGCATGATGGTCTGGTTGACCCCGGCGATAATGGTTGTCTTGGCAACGGGAAGCTGGACCTTGAACAGTTTCTGCCATTTTGAAGAACCGAATGCATCGGCCGCCTCCACCATTTCCTTGGGCACCTGCTTGATGCCCAGGCATGTCAGGCGGATGCAGGGCGGCACCGAAAACACGACCGTGGCAAAAATCGCCCCCACGGCACCGAGGCCGAAAAACGGAATAGCCGGAATGAGGTAGACAAATGCCGGCATGGTCTGCATGATATCCAGGATCGGCGTGATGATTTTATAGGCAATTTCGCTTAAAGCGGCCAGGATGCCGATGGGAATGCCGATGCCAATAGCAATAAGGGTGGATACCACGATAAGGGCAAGCGTGCTCATTGTCGGGTCCCACAACTGCATGTTCCATATCAGCCCCAGTCCCAGAACGGTAAACAGGCCGATTTTCCAATTGCGCGACAAAAACCACGCAAGCGCGGCGAATACGGCGATCACCATCCACTCCGGCGGATACGTCAACGCGCTGACGATCCAGCTGATACCCGTGGAGGTCATGACGGCAAACGCCCTGGTGGCGACGGCCAGATGAAGAACCAAAAAGTCGATTATTGCCTCTATAACAGCGCCAACCGGTATTCTGTACATTTCCATTAGTCTGTCCCCCTTTCTGCAAGACCGGCCAGAAGCGAGCCTTTAATCACCACCCCGCGCAGCCGGTTTGCTTCGTCCACCACCGGGACCGGGTAATGCAGGTGCGCCAGGAGCGGAATAATATCAACCGCCGGCGTATCCAGGCTTACCGTTTCAAGATCGGCCTGGAGTACCTTTTCAAGGGTCGAGTCCCCGCGTTTGATGGCTTCGAGCGCATCGTCGGCGGAGACATAACCCAGCAATTTTTTCTCTTTTCGGACAAAAATTCCCGATATATGAGAATGCTTCATTTTCCGCAGTGCCGACTTGGGGCCGTCGGTTTCATAGTAGGCCATCTCCTTGGGCTTGAGCATGACCGACTCGGCGGTGATGACCTTGGCCATATCCACGTCCTGTACGAACTTGGCCACATACTCATCCGCCGGGTTGGTCAGAATTTCTTCGGCGGTACCGGACTGGACAATGTAGCCATCCTTCATCAAAACGATCCGGTCCCCGATTTTCAAGGCCTCGTCAAGGTCATGGCTGATGAATACAATGGTCTTCTGCACTGTTTCCTGGAGTTGGAGCAATTCATCCTGCATATCGCTTCGAATCAGGGGGTCAAGCGCACTGAAAGCCTCGTCCATGAGCATGATGTCGGCATCCAGGGCGAGCGCCCGGGCTAGACCGACGCGCTGCTGCATCCCCCCTGAAAGCTGGTTGGGATAGGAGTCCTCATTCCCCTTGAGCCCCACCTGGATGATGGCTTCCATGGACTTTTCCCGCCGCTTCGCGGCATCGACATGCTGTATTTCCAGGCCGTATCCCACATTGTCGAGTACTGTTCTGTGCGGGAACAAGGCGAAGTTCTGGAATACCATGCTCAAATGATCCAGCCGGAACTTCCGGAGCTGCTCCGGGGTAAGGCCCGTGATATCGATATCACCCACATATATCTTCCCGGATGTCGGATCAATCAAACGGTTGAGGCATCGTACCAGCGTGGATTTTCCGCTTCCGGAAAGGCCCATGACCACGAGGATCTCCCCTTCCTTGACGGAAAACGAAACATTGGCGACGCCTATGGTGTTTTTGGTTTTTTCGAGTATTTCGGTCTTGGTATGCCCTTTGCTCATCATTTCAATCGCCTTTTGAGGGCTCGGCCCGAAAACCTTCCACACATCTTCTACAACAATTTTATCCATCAGTTTTATCCGGGTTTAGATGTTTTAAAA
>PUOB01000388.1 GCA_003551985.1 Desulfobacteraceae bacterium
GGTCGTTGTATACGCCCTTGAAAACAACGAAATGCTGGTACCCGAACAGCTCTATGGCCAATATGGCCGGCACGTCCAGTTCCTTGAGGTTTTCCATTTTGGCGTGGAACCCCTGCCCGTCATAGCCCAGGGCGTCCACGAAACGCCGCATATCCAAAAGGGAAAACGCCCGCCGCTCCCGGATCCGCTCGATATTGCCGTAGCTCATCAGGCCCTGGATCACCTGCATTTCGGTCAGATCCTCGCCAAGGTGGTAATTGAGAAGGGTTGCCAGGGCCGCGGACCCGCAACTGTAGTCAACCTCCTGCATCACCACGTTTTTTTCCATCAGCTCGTCCGCGGTGGTCATGTAGGTGCTGAGCCGCAGGTGCTGGTCCGCATCCACAACGACGTACGAATGGTCTTCCGGCCGCTCCCAGACGGGATGAAACCCGGAGATCAAAGTGACGCCCAGTATGAATGCGACCAGAACGTGCATGAGTTGTCCCTTTTAATGTTAATCCGTATCCTTTTCACTCTTGCCGTCCAGAATAGCACGGATAAGGTAAAATTCGCGGCCCTGCTCTCGCAAGGCAATTCCCTTCAAGGTGTCACCCTCCTCAAAAACCAGGGGAGACCCCCTTAAAAAGCTGAAAAAACGCTCATTTCCTTTCTCGCCGTCAATAACCAGAAATGATTCGCCATCTTCAGCGGCTGCATAGACCATGTGTTTTCCGTCAGGGCTGAAATCCAGGCCACCGGCCCATTGATAGGTGCCTACGACCTCATCGTCTTTTACCACCATATACTGCCCGTCCATTTGGGCGATATATGCCATGCGCTTTCCGTCGGGGCAAAACACCGGGTTTTCCACATGGTCAAACCCAGGACCTTTTTCCCCGTTTTTTCTGATATGCCACTTCCCTTCCTGATAAACCATGTAGGCCAAATGAGTGCTTGTGGGGTCAAAAACCGGTATACCCACTGAATCATATGCCTCATGCGCCTCACCGTCCTGGACGATCAGGCCTTTTTCATCCTGCACGGCCATGTATGCGAACTGATCGCCATCCGGGGAGAACAGGTATGCACCGATCTCGTCAAAAGCACTTCCGGCCTCATCGTCAACGACTATGCGCATCTGTATGTCCCCCCGCCGCTCTTCCGCCACAGCGTAAGCCATGCGGCTGCCGTCATCAGAAAAAACCGGCTCTCCGGGTATATGGTCGAACCGACCTGACTCCTCTCCGTTTTTTAACAGCACGGACTCCCCGCCGGCAACCGCAATATAGACGAGATGTTCGGCGTTGGGGCAGAAACCAACGTGGGTGATGTCATCGTATCCCGGGCCCTTGTTGTCGCCTTCCACAAGATGCCATTGGGCGTCTTTTCCGGCTGTGTATGCCAGCCTTTCGCCCCCCGGGCTGAACGTCACGTACCGGATTGCCTCATATGAAGTATCGCCGGCCTCACCATTTTTGACCATATGCCAGGATGCTTCGCCCTTTCTTGCCACATAGGCCAAAACACTGGAATCCTCGCTGAACATCAGCCCCTGCTCCATATCAATAATTGAAAAGGAAGGATGCCGCTCCTGGTTGACATAGACGAAAAAATCATCGTCCTGGCGGGCCAGGTAGGCCAGCTTCGTGGAATCCGGGGAAAATTGAAGGTCAAAAACCATGTCATAGCCCCTGCTGACAGCCCCATCCATCATTACGCGGGCTTGCCCGTCTTTTTCCACGATGGCGGCGATATGACTGCCGTTGGGGCTGATAACGGGCATACCCCTGGCCACCCGATCGACATAAGGCCCGCATTCATTGTTCAAGCAAACCCTGAACCGATCATCTTCACCTTCATACACATACCCGATTTTGCCTTCTTCAGGACGCGGCTGGACGGAGTCCGTCACAATTATTTTGTTTTCCGGGATAAGAGCCAGCCGGCGACTCTCTTCTTCAAATGACGTCGCTCCGCCCCAGGCCGGGCTCCCGAGAGCGGCTGCCAGGATAGCGGTAACGATAACGTGCCAGGACGGTTTTGCCACCATAACGTTTCTCAATCAACACCTCCGCGGGAAGCAGGTAATATATTGGCCATTGTCAAAACCTGTTTCCCCTTTAAAACTATAACAAATTTTCAAAATGTCCAAAAAAAGCTATTCCTGCCCATCCTGCCAGGGGATAAAATCCACCTCCAGGTGATGGATTTCCATGTCTTCAAGGCGGACAGGTCCGATTTCGTGCCCGCCCATTTCAACTTCTTCGATGCGGATGCTCCCCTCCATGGGCATATTCATACGCATGAAAGGCCGCCCCTGGTCATCCTGGTGCGCCCGGAATGTCGCAGGCTCAAATTCGCCGCCGTTTTCATTGCGCGGATCCATACTGCCAACTGCAAACAGGCCCTTGGGGTTTCCCGCATCGTCAAATTCCCGGGCTGCATACGCATTTCCCAGCGAAAATACGCCATCATTACCCGACTCGTTGTACTGCCACCGGAATTCCTCCATTTTCGTCCGGGTTTCATACTGGAAAGCGACCCCGGACTCGCCGCTGTAATCTGAATTAGCGCCAAGGGGAGCAGTATACACGGCGAATGCCTCCGGTGAAAGGTCGGCGAGATGAAGGCTGCCCAGGTCGTGGTCATCCAAAACCAGGGCTTCGGATTCAACGACCATTTCCTGCGCCCAGGCCGCGCCGTCATTTTCCGCAAGCGCCTCAATGCCTGCCATGGCAATGCCATGCTGATTTTGAAATACCCGCAAATAAACCGGTTCAAGGGCGTTAAACCGGTAATAAAACGCCGTATCCTCAAGTGCTATCCGGCTTTCATCCGTTGTGGTATCGGCCATGGCCCGATAAGTTTTCTGTCCGTAGAGCTCGACATCGGATACGCCAATGGCAATCCCGGACCGGGCCTTTATGCTGTCGAGATCACCGTCATCCGCCGGCTCCAGTGCTGCTGCGGATAGTGGCAGCAGCAGGCAAAACAGGAAAAATGTCAATGAAATACGGGCTGCGGGCATTGGCTTTGCCTCTCTAAGGGTATTGAAATATTAAAACAACACGAAAAAAAGGGGAAAGGGCGGGGCCACCCTTTCCCCTTCCGATCAATTGCTTTTTTTTACTTTAAATCAGCAAAACATGTTTTAGGCAGCAGCCAGGGCTATGCCTGGCTGCTGGTCAGGCGTTCCGCCGATTATTAACCATCATTATCATCTCCGGCAGCTGCAGCATAGTCGCTCAAAGGCGCGATTTCCAGGCTGCCGCTGAGGATCGCCATGCCGCCGCCACCGCCGGTGTAGAGGGTGCCAAAGCGATGTTCATCGTCGGCTTCCCCAGCCGTCGGATCAGCCGCGGTGCTCATCATGATATCCATGGCGTCGCCCTCTTCGTTGTAAATTTCCACGGTGGGCAGGCCGATGGCGACACCGGCTACCTCACCACCAGTTGCCTCTTGGATAATGGGCAGTGCATTGCTAACCTGGATGGTCAGAGCGCTGGGGGTGTGCACATATCCATCTTCACCACCTGTTGCGCTGTCATAGAGATCATCAAGCTGTTCTCCATAATCCAGCTTGTCTCCGTAATCACCAGTAAAGGTTACGTTTCCTTCTTCTTCATCAGCCAATATGGCATTGATAAAGGTCAGGGATGCGGAGTCCTCAGTATCACGAAGACCGACTGCGGCTGCTTCGTCAGTATCCCGATTATTCTGAAACCACACCTCGTCATCGCCTTGGCTGTAGATGAGAACATCATCAACGGTTATGGCGACACCACTCTGACCCTGTACGCCTTCCATGCTTTCATCGGTGGCCGTCTCCATACCAAAGGCCGTAAACGGAACGAGCAGCATTCCAATTGCTATTGCGATAATCTTTTTCATTGTTTCTCCTCCTGTGACTTAACAGTTTCAAGTTCCATCACACCTGCCACAGGCAGCCCGACCGTCCGCCCTATGCGGACTCGCCGGCTTTCCGCCCCACGGTTACCCGTGGTTCGGCTTTTTCAATGGCGTGTTTCAACTCGTTTGGTTTGTCGTCTCTGGCGTTGCATTTATACCGCTTGCCATTGACTACACCCCCTATCACCTCCTTTCATGATTGATTTTTGATATCATTTATTTTTAAACTGTTTTGCATCCTCATGCAGCGCGGGCATGGCAAGATGCCAAGCCGGCCGATCAGTCGTTGTTGTCAACCCGCCTCGCGCCGCCGAAATCCATGTATATACCCGGGTGGCCCTCCGGCCCCTCGGTTTCGATATGCATCAGAAACGGGTCGCCATCAAATTCGTAGTGCCCGCCAAACTGGTCCCTGCGAAACGCGCCGGTTTCGTCATAACCGCTGATACTGTCGAAATCGCCGTCCATGATCCCCGTTGCCGACTCAAACCCCATGGTCAGGCGCAGAAGCTGGCGGCCATCCTTGTCAAGATCGTCAAACTCGGCCTCCAAAATGAACCCCTCCAGTTGAAAGGGGTCTTCCTCGCCGGTTCCAATGGTCAGCGCAGACCAGTCCTGGTCCCACTGGCCGTTGTCCTGGTGTGCCTGGAAAGCGCCGACATCGGCATACATGTCCGCATTGATGTTGA
>PUOB01000275.1 GCA_003551985.1 Desulfobacteraceae bacterium
AGCGGGATAGACTGGAACAAGGAACCGCCGCCCCCGCCGCTTCCGGCGGAAGTGATCGACAATACGCGTTTGAAATACAAGGAAGCCATGGAAATCCTGGTGGATTGATGACCGATACCAGTGAGATATCCCTGAGTCCGGATGTCATCGATATGGATGACGATCGATACCGGATTTCAGGGGCCTTCGGTTCATCCGGCGCCGGTATCGGCGCATTGGTTGAATCGATCCGGGCAATCGGTGTGATCAATTTTCCGATCCTTGAAAAAAAGCCCGGCGGATATCGGATTGTATGCGGGTTTAAGAGAATTCAGGCCTGCCGCATTCTGGGGATCAAAGTCCTCCGATGCAGGATCGCAGATCCTTCATGGCGTGAAATGGATTGCCTGAAGCGCGCCGTCTCGGACAATGCCATGGCAAGGCATCTGTCCACACTGGAACAAGCCCGGGCGGCAGTCAAGCTGCGCCTTGCCTGCGGTTCCGACGCGGACCTTCCCGAGCTTGCGAAACCCCTTGGGGTCGAGATCAGCGCGGACCTGGTCGAAAAATACGAGCGCCTCTGCCGGCTCCCGGAAGATATACAGCAACTGGTTGATGACGGCGGTATTTCAATGAAAGTCGCACTTGAGATGGAAAAGCTTGACGGCTCGTCAGCCGCTGCCGCAGCCATGCTTTTCAAAAGGCTCCGGCCGACTGTCAATCATCAACAAGAACTGCTTTCCGGACTGAAGGCAATCGCCGCCGTTTCAGATATCAGCATTGTTCAGTTGCTGTCATCCCCCCCCCTGACCGACATTATTGAAAAAAACGGGGTTGACCGAAAAACGAAAATTCGGATGTTAAGAGACGATATTCGAAGGCTGCGCTATCCTTATATGACCCGATTCTATGACCGTTTCTATGACCATCTTCGCAGCGTCGACCTGCCCGGGGGCGTTTCAATCGCTGCGCCAAAAGACTTTGAAAGCCCGGTGTTCACACTGACGGTTGACTTCAGCAATACAGAAGAACTCCGAAGGAAAGCGGACCAGCTCAAACAGCTCGGCGGGCGCAGCGAGCTTGAATCCCTGTTGAAGCGTGACATTGAAGATACGTAAACTCTACATTGACCGCGAAGTGGCGGATTTTCCCGAAACAATCGATATTTGCGAACGGATCAATGCGCCGGTTGAATATACGGACGAACCAAACCGTATTTATAGATTTATCAGTTCGCAAGATGACCCGGAATCGGCAGGCAAGCGAGCCTTGCTGCTTACCCGGAACAAGGGGAATTTTCTTAAGACGTGTCCGGGCACAACCTATTACACATGCTGCGGATATCATATACTTCATGTCGGTTCCTATTGCACCATGGATTGCTCATATTGTATTTTGCAGGTCTATTTCCACCCACCGCTCCTTACGTTTTTTGTCAACTTAAGGGATATGAAAAAAGAGCTTCTTCCGTATTTCTCTTCCGGGAACATTTACCGGATCGGTACCGGTGAATTTACAGACAGCCTGATGTGGGAAACGATATACCCGGTGGCATCGGCGCTTGTCGGGATGTTTGCCGGCCGGGAAAGGGCCGTGCTGGAGCTCAAAACCAAGACTACATCCGTGAGCAGCCTGCTTGGTCTCAACCACCAGGGTAACACCATAATGGCCTGGTCGTTGAACACAACGCGCGTGATCAGGGAGCAGGAGCGCGGCACCGCTACCCTGGATGAACGCATACACGCGGCATCCATCTGCCAGTCGCACGGCTATCCCCTTGCGTTTCACTTCGATCCAATGATCTGGTATCCGGGATGTGAAGCGGATTACGGGGATGTGGTTGAAACCCTTTTCAGCAAGATCGACCCGGCCGGCATCGCCTGGATCAGCCTTGGCTCTTTTCGGTTCATGCCGCAATTGGGGGAGGTCATTGAAAGGCGATTTCCGCGTTCCAGGATTATCCATGGAGAATTTATCAAGGGCATGGACGGGAAAATGCGGTACTTTAAACCCCTGCGAATCGGCTTGTATAAAGCTATCGTCTCCAGGATTAAGGGTATTGCACCGGATGTGACGGTGTATTTCTGCATGGAAGACGACGATACGTGGGACCGGGTCCTCGGATATACACCGTCCGAGTACGGCGGGTTGCCGGCTATTCTGGACAGATGCGCAATCCGCCACTGCGGCTTGAATGCGGGATAATACGCCCATTGAAGTAGAAATCATTTCCAAACACGTTTCAGGAGGCCGGAATGAAAACGATCAATCCACTGTCATATTTCAACACTTTGCTGCTGTTTGTCGTCATCAGCCTTGCCTTGCCTGCCGCGCTTTGCGCGCAAACGGAAAACGAACCCGGTGATTTTCAATACTGGTTTGACAAGGGGATGCTCTTATCCGTATACGGCAGTCCGTATGCGGCGATTCAGGCATTTGAAAAGGCCATTGAGGTCGAGCCTGAAAACAGCTACGCGTATTTTAACAAGGGCGTTGCGTATACGGAAGCACGGGATTATGAAAAGGGCTTGGCAGCGGTTGAGCGGGCTATCGAAATCAATCCGGAAATTGGATCCTACTTCTATGGCCGCGGCTGGATTCATATGCGTGCCGGCAATCGCGATCAGGGCATTGCGGATATGCACAAGGCGGCGGGAATGACGAATCCGGATGCACGGCAGTATCTTGAGCGGATCCTCCCCCGGAATTAGAAAAGGCGCTTTCGCCCGAAGCGTCACACCGCATCTGTATGCCCGTAGGGGCGAAAAATTTTTCGCCTGCAGCAATTGTTCGTTTATAAATTGACGGTTTTTCAGTACTTGTGGTATACAAGAAATTCTTAGTTGCTATGATTCGAATTTCTTTCCTTATATCGGGAGCATGATGCCTGATTCCAACGATCGATCAAAAGACCTCCCATTATATAACAGCCGGATAATCCTGCCTTACATCCAGCTCCTGCGAAAAAAATATTTTCATGTCGATTCATCGAAACTATTGTCGCGGGCCGGAATGAAACCTTATGAAGTCAATGACGAAGGGCATTGGTTCACCCAAAACCAGATAGACCGGTTTTATGAAGAAATCGTAAGACTCACCGGCAACCCCAACATTGCCAGGGAGGCCGGGCGGTTTGCGGCATCCCCGGAATCCATCGGTGTCATGTGGCAATACGTCCTTGGCCTTCTTTCACCGGTTTCCGCATATGAAAAAATCGGAAAGGCAAGCGCCAATTTTACACGCTCCTCCCTGTATGAATCCCGGAAGCTCTCCTCCACCGGGGTGGAAATTATCGTAACGCCCCACACCCATTGCGATGAAAAGCCGTTTCAATGCGAAAACAGAAAAGGATTTTTTGAAGCCATTCTGTCCCTTTTCAACAACAAATATCCCAAAATAGATCATCCCGAATGCATCTTCAAAGGCGGCGCGGCATGCCGATACCTTATCTCGTGGGAGCCTTCATTAGCGGATAATTTAAGGCTGCTTAAAAATTATCTGTTGGTTTCATTCATTGTTGCCGTTTTGCTTTCACCTTTGTTTTTGCCGCTACAAATGACCGGATATATTGCCGTGGCGGGCATGTCCGTTTTTCTGGGTCTATTATATGCGATTGAAAAGTATGACAAGCGCCACCTTGATGAAACCTTGTCCAAGATCCATAATATCAGCGAAAGCCTTGTTGAGCAGATTAATATCAATTACAACAATACGCTTGTTGCGCGGGAAATTGGCCAGGTTGTAAACCGGTATTATGTCCTTGATGAAGTTCTCTCGGAAATCGTTCGCATCCTTGAAAACCGGCTCGACTATGACCGCGGCATGATCATGCTCGCGGATAAGGAGCGAACCGCCTTGTCATTCAATGCCGGTTATGGCTATACCGACCAGCAGTCCAGGTTTCTTAAAAACATTCGATTCAGCCTGGACAACCCCGCATCCAAGGGGGTTTTTGTCGTGTCGTACAAATCGCAGAAGCCTTTTCTGGTTAATGACATCAACGACATCGAAGAGAGGCTTTCGCCGCGGAGCCTGGAATTTGCCGAACGCATCGGCGCCCGGGCCTTTATCTGCTGCCCCGTGATGTGTGATAACGAAAGCATTGGCATATTGGCGGTGGATAATATCAATACCAAGCGAATGCTCGTGCAAAGCGACATGAGCCTGTTGATGGGCATCTCCAACGTGATCGGGATCTGTATTCGGCATGCGGAACATATTGAGGCCCGCGAAAAGCAGTTGAAATCGGTGCTGCAGGTTATGGTTTCAACTATCGACGCACGTGACCCGTATACCAGCGGCCACTCGGAGCGGGTATCCGAATATTGCGTCGGCATCTGTGATGCGTTGGGCCTGGAGCGGGAATACAGGGAAATGGTAAGGGTTGCGGCCTTGCTCCATGATTACGGGAAAATCGGGATTCCGGATTCACTGCTAAAAAAAACGGGGCGGTTTACTGAAAACGAACTGGAAAACATAAAGTGTCATGCTGAAAAAACGACCGAAATACTGGAACAGATCCAGTTCGAAGGGAACCTGAAGGATGTTCCTTTCGTTGCGGGGGCGCACCATGAAAAACTTGACGGCAC
>PUOB01000166.1 GCA_003551985.1 Desulfobacteraceae bacterium
GACGATGGGCTAATGGAAGATTTGCTCAACGAGATCGACAGACAGGAAAACATTCGGTGACAATCTGTGACAACTGGTCGGGGCGGCAGGATTTGAACCTGCGGCTTCCTGCTCCCAAAGCAGGCGCGCTGCCAGACTGCGCCACGCCCCGTTTTTTGATTTTCGGATTCTTCTACCATTCTTTTTGCCGGCCATCAAGCCCTTATTTCAATCGCCCCGCCCCTGTTTTTCAAAAAAAGCCTCTATTCCCGAGGCAATATCGTCAGCAACGGTTCTGACATAAGACGCCTGTAAAAATTTCCGGGCCGCGGACGGGTTGGTCAGGTAACCGGTTTCCACAACCACGGCCGGCATGTTTGCCCCGGAGAGGACCACAAGGGGTGCGGCGATGATATCGACCGGCCGCCCGGCGGCCCCTGCCTCGAGGTGTCGCCCGATATTTTCGGCAAGCGCGGCGGAGGAACGTATATGCCGCTGCTGCAGGTCCTGCCACAAAAACGGCCCCGGCGCTTCCCCGGGAATTTTTCCGGAAACATCCCCGGAAACATCGCCGGAGGCGGATTTCTGCCTTTCGTGATAAACGGCCCATTGGTCAAGGCCGCTTTTGAAGCCGCCGCCGGCGTGCAGGCTGATGAAAAGGTCGGCGCCGTGCCTGTTGGCGATTGACGTGCGGGTTTTTAAATCGACATTATAGTCGCCGGTGCGGGTCAGATGCACCGTAAATACAGCTGGCAGCCTGTCCTTGATTTCGCGGGCAAGGGCAAGCATGACCGCTTTTTCAACGATCCCGTCAATGCCGGTGACACCGTGATCATGCCCGCCGTGGCCGGGGTCGATAACAATGACGCGCGTTTCATCGACCGCTGAAATCTCTGAAGCCTGCGCCGCGCTTGAAAGAACGGGCTGCCACGCCCAAAGCGGAACCAGGGCCTGGGCTGAAAAAACGGCCATTAAAAGGCATGCTGCAAGTGATGCCGCAGCATGCCTGGTACGACTGGAACACCTGATGTTGTTCGGCATAATATACAGAAGTTTCCCTGTTTTTGCTTGACACACCAACAAATTAATATTACTTTGAAACCGATAATAAAACTTTTTTGCTATAATCTCAGTATGTTGCTACAAAATTAACACAATATTGCAGGCTGATGAAATACCGGCGGCATGACGGATGACCAATTTGCAGCAAAAGGGGTGCAAAATTGACCGTCAGTTTTTTTACTTACAGAAACGGCATTGAAAAATAAAGAAAAATCACATGCGAGAGTGGCGGAATTGGTAGACGCACTGGACTTAGGATCCAGCTCTTTATAGAGTGGGAGTTCGAGTCTCCCCTCTCGCACCATCCATAGAGCTTGTTTTCCCCCGCCGTTTCTTTTCCTCCGGAAAGTGCGATTCAAATAAACCCCATATAAAATTAATTTTTAATATAATGCAAGGAAAGGATAATCATGCAAGTTACGGTTGAAGATGTCAGTTCAGTCAAAAAGAAGATCCATGTTGAAATCCCAAAGGACGAAGTGTCAAAGGAAGTGGATTCCGCATATAAAGACCTGAAGCAAAAAGCCAAAATCAAGGGCTACAGGCCGGGAAAGGTCCCCCGCTCGGTGCTTGAGAGACTTTTTAAAAAGGACGTGCATGCCGACGTCATACAAAGCCTGGTTCAAAACTCGTTCCCCCAGGCCCTTCGGGAAACGGACCTTCCGGTGCTCGACACCACCGATATCGACACGCCGGAACTCGACCCGGAGGCTGAATTTAAGTACAATGCAACGGTTGAATTGAAACCGGAACTCCCTGAGGTGGATTTCAAGGGCATTGAAATCACGAAAACCGAATACACCGTGGGCGAAGATGAAATAGACGCCCAGGTGGAAATGCTGCGCAAGCACCTGGCGGAATACCCGCCGGTAACGGAAGACCGCCCCGCGGCGCAGGGGGACCATGTCACCATCGACTACGAAGGATATAAAGACGGCGAAGCGTATCCGCCGGCCGCTTTTACCGAAAACCATGCCCTCAGAATCGGGGACGGCGCCTTCACGGCGGATTTCGACAAGGCGCTCGAAGGCATGAATCCGGGCGACAGCAGAGACATCACAGTGACGTTTCCGGCGGATCACAAGGACGCGGACTTTGCCGGACAGGAAATCACGTTTAACGTCATATTAAAGGAAATCAAAGAAGAAGTGCTGCCGCCCGTAGACGATGAATTTGCAAAAAAATTCGGCCCGTTTGAAACCGTGGCCGACCTTCGGGCCGAAATCGAAAACAATCTGCGCCAGGGGTACGAAAAACGGACCAACCAGGAGATGCAGGAGCAGATTTTCAACAAACTGCTTGAAAACGAGTTCGAGGTGCCCGAAGTCATGGTCAAACATGAGCTCGACAGCATTGCAAAAGACACCGAGCAAAAGTTCGCCGAAAACGGCGTTTCCATGGAACAGCTCGGCATAACCCGCGAAATGATCGATCAGCAGTACCGGCCCCTCGCCGAAAGCCAGGCCAGGAGGCACCTTCTGCTAAATAAGATTATCGAGCAGGAAAACCTCGAGGTTTCAGATGAAGACCTTGATGCGGAATATGCCAAAATTTCCGAAATGATGGGCCAGCCAATTGATTTCATAAAAAAATACTATCAGGAAAACCCGGATAAACAGGATGGTTTTAAGAGTGCGATGCTTGAAAAAAAGGCGGTCGATCTTATTATTAATCATGCAACGGTTGAAACGGTTCAACCCAAAGACAACCAGCAGGAAGAAAATGCCCGGAGCGCTTCAGACGAGTAGCCGGCCAATTCGCTGACCAATGCCGGGCCGAAAAACAATCACTATTAAATCAAGGAGCTTGAAAATTGCCGCTGATACCGATGGTCGTAGAGCAAACCAGTAAAGGAGAACGGGCATATGATATATATTCCCGGCTGCTCAAGGATCGGATTGTGTTTCTCGGGACCCCTATCAATGATGAAATTGCCAACCTGCTGATCGCACAACTCCTTTTTCTGGAATCCTAGGATCCGGACAAGGATATTAACTTTTATATCAATTCTCCGGGTGGTTCCGTTACGGCAGGTATGGCCGTATATGATACCATGCAATACATCAAACCCGATATTGCGACCGTGTGCATCGGCCAGGCGGCCAGCATGGGCTCGCTGCTTCTTGCGGCCGGAAGTGCTAAAAAACGCTACTCGCTGCCTAACTCCCGGATAATGATCCATCAACCCATGGGCGGCATCCAGGGGCAGGCCTCGGACATCAAGATTCAGGCGGAAGAAATCCTCCGCCTGCGCACCCGTCTCAACGAAATCCTGGCCTTTCACACCCAGCAGGACCTGGCAACGATTGAAAAGGACACGGACCGCGATTTTTTCATGAGCGGTATGGAAGCAAAAAAGTACGGGATCATCGACCACGTGATCAACAACCGCGACGATCTCTACAATATACCATCAGACAAGGAGGTCTAAACCATGTCATCTTACAAGGGCGAAGACGGAAATGACAACCTCTTCTGCTCGTTCTGCGGAAAAAACCAGCAGGAAGTCAAAAAGCTGATTGCAGGCCCCGCCGTATATATATGTGATGAATGCATTCAATTATGCAGTGAAATCATCGAAGAAGAAAACATCAAGGACACGGAGCTGACCGACCGGGTCATGGCGCCCGTGGAAATCAAGCAGCAGCTGGATGGCTATGTCATCCAGCAGGACCATGCCAAAAAGGTTTTGTCCGTGGCGGTTCACAACCACTACAAGCGGCTCGACTCAATATTGAACACGAGCGATGTCGAGCTTCACAAAAGCAACATATGCCTTATCGGCCCGACCGGCAGCGGCAAGACGCTTCTTGCACAGACGTTGGCGAGGTTTTTGAATGTCCCGTTTACCATTGCCGACGCCACAAGCCTGACCGAAGCCGGGTACGTGGGTGAAGATGTTGAAAACATTATACTGGCGCTGCTTCAAAACGCGGACTACGACGTTGAAAAGGCCCAGCGAGGTATTGTCTATATCGACGAAATCGACAAGATCGCCATGATGTCGGACAACCCGTCCATCACCCGTGACGTCTCCGGGGAGGGGGTCCAGCAGGCGCTTTTGAAAATTATCGAGGGAACCCTGGCAAGCGTGCCGCCAAAGGGCGGCCGAAAGCACCCGCAGCAGGATTTTGTAAAAGTGGATACCAGCAACATCCTGTTTATCTGCGGCGGGACCTTCAACGGCCTTGAAAAAACGATTGAGCGGCGCCTCGGTGCCCGGTCCATGGGATTTGGCGCTCCGATCGCCAGCCAGAAGGACCGGACGACCAGCGACCTGATCCAGATGGTGGAGACCGAGGATTTGGTCAAGTATGGGCTGATTCCCGAATTCGTGGGAAGGCTTCCCATTGTTGCAACACTGCAGGACCTGGACGAAGCGGCGTTGATCCGGATACTTACCGAGCCGAAAAACGCCTTGATCAAACAGTTTAAGAAACTATTTGAAATCGAAGGCGTCAATCTGCGATTCACCGACGGTGCGCTCGGGGCCATCGCCCGCGAAAGCTCAAA
>PUOB01000084.1 GCA_003551985.1 Desulfobacteraceae bacterium
CCTTACCCAGGGAGGAGAGAACGCCGCCGGTTACGAATATAAACTTGGTTTTACCGGGCATAATTTTTCCTTGCTTTGTTGGCGGTTATGGCCTTTGTGCTATTCATAAATCCGTTTGAATGCTTCAATTTCCCGTTGAATCTCGTCTGAAAAATCCAGCCCGTTTCCGTCCGCCGGATCGTCGTTTGATAGGGATTTCAAGGCATGAATGTCAAATGCAGCCGGTTCAAATACCGGGTTCACCTTTACCTGTTCAACGGTAATGTTTTGAATTTCGGTTCCATGTTCGAAAAAATGGATTTCACCGGGATAACGCATGCCGTTAAATTGCCGCCAATTTGAAAAGCGGACTTCCCTGGCTGCCTTTTTTGATTCGTTTTCAGATCCTTTCAGCACCAACCGGACGGGCTTGTAGTCGTCCCGGTCGATCCATAGCTGCGGAACTCGGTTATCCGGATACTGAGCGCCGATAACGTAATAGATCGCACCATCCAGGCGGCCCAGGCTCGACACGTTGACGTCGACCCCCATCTCCTTGAGCCTTCGGGTCAACCCCTTTCTGTCCTGGTACAAAAACAGCGATGTATAGCCGTATAGCCATTCTTCCGACCTGGAGATGACCACATCATCGATCACGGTTATCGATTCATCAGGCGTCGAAACGTGGACGCGGCTGATACCGTGTCCGGAGATATCGGATCTGAACGTTCCCGGCAGCCGGTATTGAAGGATCTGCCCGTAAACCGGGTTGTCCGTCAACGCCTCTCCGTCCATATCCTTGATGCTCGCATGCCGGACGTGAAGCGATTGTTCGACCCGAAACTGCTGCGGCAGCCCCATGCCGGAGACCATCTGTTCAATGAGATAGGCCGGCGGCGGAACATACCCGAAAAGCGCCGCCGGATGCAGCAAAACAGCCGCCCCTATCAGAAAAACAATGCACCGGCATGATGTTTTTCCCGAGAAAATCATTCAATCCGCCTGCCTGTTATTAAAGAAACATGTTGGGAGCCATCCGGGCATTGCTCCCCAGCTCTTCCTCTATCCGGATCAGCTGGTTGTATTTGGCCACGCGATCGCTCCTGGACAAGGAACCGGTCTTGATCTGCCCCCCGGAAACCCCCACCGCCAGGTCCGCTATGAAATAATCCTCCGTCTCACCCGAGCGGTGTGAAATAACCGTTGTATAGCCGGCATGCTTCGCCATATCGATGGTTTCAAGGGTTTCCGTAACGGTGCCGATCTGGTTGAGCTTAACCAGGATAGAATTCGCCATGCCTTCTTGGATGCCCTGTGAAAAAATGGCGGGGTTGGTGACAAACACGTCATCCCCGACAAGCTGGATCAGGCGGCCGAGTTTTTCGGTCATAAGCGGCCAGCTGTTCCAGTCCTGCTCCGCAAGACCGTCTTCGATGGAATAGATGGGATAACGATCGATCAAATCGGCGTAGTAATCAATCATTTCCGCCGGGGTCAGCTCACGCTTCTCTGATTGCAAAACATATTTGCCGTCCTTGTAGAACTCGTTGGCAGCGGCATCCAGGGCAAGCCCGATATCGGGCCCCGGTCTATACCCGGATTTTTCTACGGCCTCGACAATCAATTTCAAGGCCTCCTCATTGGACTTCAAATCGGGCGCAAACCCGCCCTCATCGCCGACCGCGGTTACCATGTTTTTAGCGGACAACAGTTTTTTCAGGTTCTGGAACACCTCTGCGCCCATTCTTACGGCCTGGGCAAATGTTTTTGCACCCACCGGTATGATCATGAACTCCTGGATGTCCAGGTTGTTTGCGGCATGCGATCCGCCATTGACGATATTCATCATGGGAAAAGGCAAATAGCGGGCGCCAATGCCCCCGATATAGCGATATAAGGGCATTTCATAAGCATCCGCCGCCGCCCTGGCCGCGGCCATGGAAACGCCCAGAATGGCGTTTGCACCCAGTTTTGACTTGTTTTCCGTACCGTCGAGGGCAATCATCCCGGTATCCAGACCATATTGATCGGCGCCATCCATGCCGTAAACCGCCGGGGCGATAATGGCATTGACATTGTTTACGGCGAGTGTAACCCCTTTGCCGCCGTATCTTGATTTGTCGCCATCACGGAGCTCAAGGGCTTCACGGGCGCCGGTCGAAGCGCCGGAGGGTACCGCAGCGCGACCAACCGCGCCGCAGGCCAGGCTCACATCGACCTCCATGGTCGGGTTACCCCGCGAATCCAGTATTTCCCTTGCCTTAACGTCAACGATCTCTGTCATGGATGCCTCCGGAAATTGGTATGGGTTAAAAAATGATGGCTTCGTAAAAAGTCCAATATCTGCGTTGCGCATCATCTTGATTCGCGCACCTTGATCTTGTCACGCCATGGCGTGATTACTTTGCCATCTCAGATTCGACTTTTTACAGAGTCGTCAAAAAATAAAACCGATAATACGTTTTGATTGTTAAAGTGTCAAGCGGCCAGTCTAATTTGAAATTTCCGCCAGAAACCTGCTTTTCGGGTTGTACTGGCCTTTTCTGTAGCCGGCGGCGCTTAGAAAAAGAAACTTTTCCGCGCGCGTCATGGCGACATACATCAGGCGGCGCTCCTCCTGCAGCGCCCCCTCCGAGTCCATGGACTTCCAATGGGGAAACAGGTTCTCCTCGCAGCCCACGACAAAAACGACATGGTATTCAAGGCCTTTGCTGGCATGAATCGTGGAGAGGCATACCCCGTCGGCTGCATCGCCTTCGCCTTCGGCATCGGATTTATCTTCCCGTATAAGGGCGGCATCCTCGATGTATGCCAGGAGGGTGTCATATTTTGATGCCGAAAAGATCAGCTGTTCAATATTCTCCTCGCGGGCCGTATAATCCCCTTCCGTTTTTGCATATGCCCTGAGATGGCCGTAATAGTCCGTCCGGTCAATGATGGTGCGAATCGCCCGGGCGGGATCCATATCCCGGATGTCATCGATCAGGGAAACAAGCGATACCAGGGCGCCGTGGACTTTCGGCGTCAATAGTTTTTCCGAGACGGCACGGCGGACAGCTCCCTGGAGGCTGCCGCCATCGACCCGGTACCGATTGAGGGACTCAATCATTTTCGGCCCGATGCCGCGCTTCGGTGTATTAACAATCCTTTCAAAGCCGGCATCGTCCTTTTCAAAAACAGCCGCCGCAAGGTAGCAGTTTATGTCGAGGATCTCCTTTCTTTCAAAAAAGCCCCGGTCACCGAGCATGCGGTAAGGGATACCGGCAGATCGCAGGGCCTTTTCAAAGGGAAGCGAGCAGAACTTTGTCCTGTATAAAATGCCCATTTGGTCGAAGCCAATTCCCTGACGATGGAGACCGATCATGTTCCGGACCACCCAGTCGGCTTCGTCCTCATCCGAAAAAAAGTGGTCCATTTCGATGCCTCCCCCGGTTTTGTTTGAAAAACAGGTTTTTTCCATCCTGTCGGGATTATTGCGGATCAACCGGTTCGCGGTGGAGACGATTTCATCGGCGGACCGGAAATTCTGCTCCATCCGGAATATTCGGGCGGCTTTGAAATTGTCCCCGAATCGCAGAAAATTATTGACGTTGCTCCCCCTGAACCCGTAAATCGCCTGCCAGTCGTCACCCACGCAAAAAAGGTTCCCGTTGCCAAGCAGCAGCCGGGTGAGTTCCTCCTGCAAATCATTGCTGTCCTGATATTCGTCCACCAGGATATACGAGAAATAATTTCGATAATCATCCCTCACGTCTTTGTTGTCCCTCAACAGGTTGCGGGTCAGCATCAGTATATTGTCAAAATCAACGGCATTTTTGTCAAACAGTTCCTTTTCATACCGCTCGTATATGTCCGCAAGCCTGAACGGACCAATGCGCCGGCAGGTGTCAAGGTACCGATTCGGGTTGCCGGAATTTTTCGCATTGGAAACCGCCGCGCGGACGGGATGCAGGTATTTCTTGTCTATGTCGAATGCAATCAGAATCCCGGAGATGAGTTTCTGCTGATGATACATGGAATAAATCTGCAGGGGGGGCTCAAAGCCCAGAAGGCGGCAATGTTTTCGCAGGATCCGGTAGCAGGCCGAATGGTAGGTGCGCACCCAGGGGAACCGCTCCACCGGCAGCCCGGTGATATCCACCAGCCTTTTTTTCATTTCATCGGCCGCCTTATTGGTGAACGTAATCGCAAGGATGCTTTCCGGACGGTAGCCTTCCCCGATTAAATGAGCGATCTTGGCGGTCAGGGCACGCGTCTTTCCGGATCCGGCGCCGGCGACCACGAGGGCCGACCCGATATGTTCCACGGCATTGCGCTGTTCTTTGGATAGTTCCATATAGTTGCTTTCCATAGATATTGGACTATTTACGAAGTCGTCAACAGTGTTTATGAAAAAAAATGCAATTTATATTGTTGACATGTATTTTTTTTTATTTATAATCGGACATGTGGTTACCCGCCGGGTTCGCTTCGTTTCCCGATCCCCCCCCACCATTTGGAAACGGGCGAACCCCGAAAATTCAAAAAAGGGGTTCTCCTTCCCGGAGAGCCCCTTTTTTGCATATAAAC
>PUOB01000205.1 GCA_003551985.1 Desulfobacteraceae bacterium
GGCATGGAAAGCCTGCATGGAAAGCGGGGAGCCGGTGGACACGGCGTGCGCGGGGGGTATACGGATCTACGCCGCACCGATTTACGCCAACGAAGAGATTATCGGTTCGATCAATATGGGCTATGGCGACCCGCCCCGGGAGCCGGACGCCTTGCAGCATTTGTCCGAGAATTACGGGGTCGCCGTTCACAAGCTCCTTGAGAATGCCGAAGCTTACGAATCCCGCCCTCCTTTTATCGTCGAGATTGCAAAGAGTCGCCTTCTGGCGGCCGCACGGCTGATCGGTGAAATTGTTGCCTGCAAAAAAATCGAAACGACGCTTCGGGAAAGCGAGGAAAAGCATCGGATACTCGTTGAGAACCTGAATGAAGTGATCTATGCCCTGGATAAAAATGCCCGGATTACGTATATATCCCAAACTGTCCAGTCGGTGGCCGGCTATACCCCTTCCGAGCTCATGGGAAAAAAATATACCGATTTTGTTCATCCCGACGATAAGAAAAGCCTGCTTGCGAATTTTCAGGCGTCTTCATTGGACATTGACAAGCCCGCGGAGTACCGGTTGATCACAAAAGACAACCGGATTGTATGGGTTCGAACCGTCGCCAGGCCACTGTTCAAGGCGGGAAATGTGACAGGGGTTCAGGGCGTATTGTCCGATATCACCCGGCGCAAGCAGGCCGAAGAGAATCTGCGTCAAAGCGAGCAGCGGTACCGGTCCATCATATCCCTGTCAAACACCGGCGCCTGGGAGTATGACAGCGCGAAGGGTTCTTTATGGTGCAGCCCGGAATATTTGAGCATGCTGGGATATGATCCTGAAGATTTCGACATGACCTCCGGGCTCAATCTCAAAGAAGTCTGGATTGATTTTTTGCATCCGGAGGACAGGGATCCGGCTGCGCAGCTTTTCGCGCAGTATCTGGCCGGCGGCTCGGTCGGGATGTACGAGCAAAGCTTCCGGATGAGGCACAAAGAAGGGGACTGGGTCTTTATCTGGTCGCGCGGGCAGACGTTCCGAAACCCGGACGGGACACCGACGAACATCACCCTTGGGACACATATCGACATAACCGAATTTGAGCGGGTCCAGCAGCAAATGAATGAAAGGGAGGAAAAGTACCGCAGGATAGCGGAAAATATTACAGATGTGCTCTGGACGGCGGATCTCAATTTCAATGTGAATTATGTAAGCCCGTCAATTGAGAAATTGACGGGTGAGTCCCCTGAAGCGGATATGAGCCGGACCATGGCAGAAAAGTTTCCACCGGCGCACCTGGACAACATATACCGGATATTTGCAGAAGAGCTTGAAAAAGAAAAGGATCCTGCAGTCGACAAGGACAGGGCGCGATTGATCGAAGCCGAGGTCTACAAGGCGGATGGCGGCACGGTATGGGTTTCCATAAATATCTCCGGCATTCGAGATGAAAACGGCCGCCTGGTCGGCGTGCAGGGCGTATCGCGCGATATCAGCCAATGGAAACAATCCGAGCTGGAGCGGGATAAACTTCAGGCCCAACTCAATCAAGCCCAGAAGATGGAATCCGTCGGCCGCCTGGCCGGGGGCGTGGCCCATGATTTCAACAACATGCTCACCATTATCAATGGTTATGCAGAAATGATGGCCGATTTGCTTGAACCTTCCGACCCCATGTACGACAGTGTCCGGGAAATCCATGACGCCGGTAAACGATCGGCGGTTATCGTGCGAAAACTGCTGGCGTTTGCCAGGAAGCAGGTCATTTCCCCGGTTCCCACGAACCTTAATGACAGCATATCAAGCATGATAACGATGCTTGAAAAATTGATCGGCGAGAACATTGATCTGCTCTGGAAGCCCGGTCCAAATACCTGGCTGGTATATATGGATTATTCCCAGCTTGACCAGATCCTGGCCAATCTTGTCGTCAATGCCCGGGATGCCATTGCCGACATCGGGAAAATAACCATAGAAACTGAAAACGTTGCGTTTGACGAGGAATACTGCCTCAGTCATGCGGGCTTCGTCCCGGGGCAGTTTGCTATGCTGGCGGTCAGTGACAACGGCTGCGGCATGGACACGCATGTTCTGGACAAGCTGTTCGAGCCGTTTTTTACGACAAAGGAGGTCGACAAAGGCACCGGTCTGGGAATGCCCACGGTCTACGGCGCCGTCAAGCAGAACAACGGATTTATCAATGTCTACAGCGAACCGGGAAAAGGCACGACGGTCCGGGTATATTTGCCCCGTTTTTTGGAAAAAGCCGGCGAGGCGGACAGAAAGAACAGCCAAACACCGGTGCTGCAAAGCCGCGGAGAGACCGTCATGGTGCTGGAGGACGAATCAACGGTCCTGAATATTGCCCGTATAATGCTCGAAAAACTGGGCTATACCGTTCTTGCGGCAAGTTCGGCGAGCGAGGCCATGACGCTGGCCGAAGCAAATGACGGAAAAATCGACCTGCTGCTCACCGACATCGTCATGCCCGAAATGAACGGCCTCGATTTCTCCGCGCAACTGAAATCTTGTTATCCGGACATCAAAAATCTATACATGTCGGGCTATACCGCTGATGTCATCGCCCGCCACGGGATGCTTGACGAGGGCATGCAATTTATTCAAAAACCGTTTTCCATTCAGGAGTTGGCGATAAAAGTGCGCGAGGCGATTGAGTCGTGACCATGAATACTTACCAGTTGGAACAGATACAGGCCCTCAGAATAATCCGGCGGCATGGAGACGTGGTCAAAGATGATGAAACGGTAAGGAAGCTTCAGGTTAAGGGATTTGACCTGGAGGCGCAGCTTGCCGGATACCTGGCGTTCAGGGAGGATGTCGGGCGATTTTTCGGGCAATGGTTCGAGGGTATCTGCACGGCGCGCTGCTACACCAGTGATCTCAGCGCATGCTGCGCAAAGGACGCCATTCTCATTTTCTGGGGGGATCTGGTGGTCAATTCGCTCCTGTCGACCCCCGCGGAACTCGACCGGCTCGAGTCGGCCATCCGGCAGCCGGCATGGGATGCCCGGTGCATTTATCTCGCCCCGGGCGGCTGCTCATGGCGGATCAAGCCGATTGTTTGTGACATGTTTCTCTGCGCGGATGCCGAAAAAAAGGTGTTCGGCATGCATCCGGAGGCCGAAGCCGAATGGGTTGACATTGAAGAGCGGAAAAAAGGGTTCACATGGCCCGACCGTCCGGTTCTCTTCGAGGTTCTGGAAGCGATTTACATTGACGCGGGGTGCGACTCCTCCCTGATGCATATGCACAAAAGTCCCGGGTTGCAGCGCCTGATACGAAACCGTTGAATTTATAGTGTTTTTGCCGTCCAAAAATGACCTTTGAGACCCCCTGCCTGCCGGCTATAGCCGGATGCCCCCCCCAACCGCCATTTTTGATTTCCCTTCTTTTTTTGGCTTTCGTTTGACCGGAAGTTTGGTCGTCATTTCCGTGGCATAAAAATTTCGCTGTTTTTTCACGACTCTGTCATAGGACCGTCATATTGCGGGTTTACTTTGGGGTTGCGTTGACAGAGACGTGTTTTTGCGCAAACAGATGATTTAACGAGTTCGTAAACCCCCAAGTTTTGTGTTGCGGTTCATTGATGCGCTTCCTCCGTCAGCACATCCTATGACCTTGGACAATCGAAATCGGGATCGAGATCGATTTCGATCTCGAGAAAATCAAAACCAAACAAGCGGAGGCACGGGCTTAGTTTAAAAAAATGGGCAGGTATTTTTTGAAAGTGAAAATCATAATCAAAAAAGGGCTTGACACTTTTTTTTACCCCGTGTAAGTAGATAACTTCTTTAACCACGGCTGTACTTTTGTATTTTAATTTTATTTTTAAACCAAAATGAAAGGAACGACAATGAAACACGCTGCAGCACTTATCAAGACAATTTTTCCACTGGTTGCGATTGCATTGGCGATCATTTTGGGAGCCGGCCCCGCAAAGGCGGTAACCCTCTATGACGATAACGACACCAAGATTGATCTTTACAGCCGTCTTTATGTGTTTTATGCCAATGACGGCGAAGGCGGAATTTCAGGAAATGATTCGCGTGTGGGGCTCCGGGCATCGACCCGGGTCCATGACAACCTGAGCGTATTTGCCCGGGCGGAGTTCCGTTATGACGCCAGCCAGAGAGACCGGCAGAATGTTTTTAACGACCGGCGCAACACGTATGTCGGGTTGAAAGGCGGTTGGGGGCAGCTGATGACGGGCAATTTCGACTCGGTTTACTACCAGTCCGTCTCCCACCTGCTTGATCTCTATGAGCACGAGGGGTTTGTTGCCCTGGGCAATGGTTCTACCGCATCCCGGGCCGACTCGGTGGCCTATTCATCACCGAACCTTCATGGATTTCAGCTGCACGGCCAGGTTCGCCACTACGAAGAGGATGATACGGTGTCCGGGGACGAGGAATTTGTGTTCCAGGTTGCCGGGACATACACCATTCATGCGCTGACCCTGGGGCTGGGCGCCGTCATCGAAAATGAAGACGCCGGCTTTGATGAAACCC
>PUOB01000208.1 GCA_003551985.1 Desulfobacteraceae bacterium
CGTTACCCTCTTGACCGCCATTGTCTCGCTTCTCAAGGATAAGCCCACTTCCAAAAACCTGGCCATGACAGGCGAAATTACCCTTCGGGGGCAGGTCATGCCCATCGGGGGGGAAGGAAAAGGTGCTGGCCGCCCACCGGGTCGGCATTAAAACCATCATCATGCCCAAATTCAATGAAAAGGACATGGAAGAGGTGCCGGAAAACGCAAGAGGAAACATCGATATTCGTTTTGTCGACAAGATGCGGGATGTACTAAAAATAGCACTCAACATATGAAAAATACGGAGATGAACCGTTCTCCCCGGGATGAAGCCAGTGACACTTGTTAAAAGATGGCCGTTAATTTTATGCTTGCCGCTTTTGCTGCTCATGCTCGGCTTGTGGGGCTGTCAGCCGCAGAAGCCCGCCCCGGCGCCGCCCCCTCCCGATGAAAAACCGCCCACCCAGCGCACCTACGAAATATTCGGCCAGCGCTACACGCCGGTTGATTCCGCTGACGGATTCAGGGAAACAGGCGTTGCATCGTGGTACGGGCACCCCTTTCACGGCCGGAAGACCGCAAGCGGTGAAGTCTATAACAAGAACGCCCGGACGGCTGCGCACAGAACCCTGCCGATGGGCACATTTCTGGTCGTGCACAACCTGGAAAACCAAAAACAGACCATCGTCCGGATAAACGACCGGGGCCCTTTTGCCAAGGACCGTATCATCGACCTGTCATACCGATCCGCAAAGGAGATCGACATGGTTCAAGGCGGTACCGCCCGGGTTGCAATACTTGCCGTCGATCCGGACAACCCGGACATTCAAAACCGGGTGAAAAAAGCCCACCCCGACTATTTTACGGGGGACTTCACCGTTCAGGTCGGCGCTTATTCAGACAGAGAAAGGGCCGAGGCCATCGCCGGCCGCCTGCATGAATTTCAAAAAGACATTACCGTCACCCCGGTGTCCGTTGACGGACGGCCGGTATACCGGGTCCGTATCGGCCGCTTTTCAGACAGGGCGGATGCGGAAGCCCTTATGCATCGGCTCGCGGAAAACGGCTATGAGAATGTCTTTACCGTCAGCGCAAGCCAATGAAGACCTGCCCGCCATGATTACACTCCAGGGCCGCCTTGAGCGCATCACCTTCCGCAATGAAGCCACGACATACACCGTGGCGCGTTTCAATACCGGCCCATCCGAAACGCCCGTCACGGTCGTTGGGTTCATCAGCAGCGCAGTTGCGGGCCAAACCCTGACACTTACCGGCAAATGGATAACCCACCCCCGCTACGGCCAGCAATTTGAAATCGCCGCATCCGAGACCACCCTGCCGGCAACCGTGGACAACATCGGCGAATACCTCAAATCGGGCATTATCCGCGGCATCGGCGCTTCAACCGTCAACCGGATCATATCCCATTTCGGTTCGGAAACCATGGATGTGCTCAACCATGACCCGAAACGGCTCATGGAAGTCAGGGGTATCGGCGCGGCACGGGCGGCATCGATCGCCGAACAGTGGCGCGGCCACTGCACCGTCGCCGAAATCATGAATTTTCTCCAGGACCACGGCCTGAAAGGGTCTTACGGCCCGAAAATATACAATCTCTACGGCATACAATCCATCCCGATTCTCCGCGAAACCCCTTACCGGCTCGCCGAAGACATGCCCGGCACCGGATTTTACATCGCGGATACCATCGCACGGCGCGCGGGATCCGCCCCCTGCGAAACCGACCGCGCCCGGGCCTGCATCGACCACATTCTGAGGGAAGGACACCAGGCCGGCCATGTCTTTCTCTTCTTCGAGCAGGCAATCGAACGGATGCACCACCTGTTTGAAATCGACCCCGATGTGGGCGCCGATGCCATGGAAACGCTTGCCCGCGAAGAAAAGATCATCATTGAAACCATCCCGGACCCGGAAAACAACCAGGGGGAAATCCGGGCCGTTTTTTCAAGCCGGCTCCACCATGCCGAAACCCATATTGCACAGCGGATTTGCGCCATGCAACACATTGCCGAGGATCCCCTGCCGCTTGAAAAGGCGGAACTCATGGCACGGGTCGAGGCGCGTTTCCTGCTCACGCTGTCCCCGGGGCAGCGCCGGGCGCTTGAAACCGTTCTCTCTTCAGGGGTTTCGGTCATCACGGGCGGCCCGGGCACGGGCAAAACGACGCTTATCAAGGCCATCTCGACCGCATGGACCCTGCTGGGAAACCGGGTATGCCTGGCCGCGCCCACCGGGCGGGCGGCCAGGCGGATTTCAGAGCTCACCCGGCGGCCTGCACACACCATACACAAGCTGCTGGGGTTCAACTTCGAGGCGCAGACATTCGAAAAAAGCCCGGACGATCCCATTGACGCGGACGTTATTATCGTGGACGAAGCGTCCATGATCGACACAACGCTGATGCACCACCTGCTTGACGCGACCCGCCTCAACGCCAGGCTTATACTGGTGGGCGACATGTTCCAGCTGCCGCCGGTGGGTCCGGGCAATATTTTGTCGGATATCATCGGCTCGGATACCGTTCCGGTCTGCCACTTGAATGAAATATTCCGCCAGGCGGGGAAAAGCCCCATCGTAACCAATGCCCACCGGATCCGGGAAGGCCTCCCGCCGGCGTTGGAGGCGTTGGAAGAAACCAAAGACGGCTTTCCCGAATTTATTTTCATTGAAGCCGCCACACCGGAAAAAATTGCAACGGAGATCGTCACCCTGTGCCGGAAAACCATTCCGGAAGCCTTTGACATGCACCCCACCGAAGACATCCAGGTCCTCTCGCCGGTTCACAAGGGGGATGCCGGCACCATCAACCTGAATGCCCTGCTCCAGAGGGCCCTGAACCCCGACGGGCAATCCATTGGAGGGGCAGGCCACCGGTTCAAGCCGGGCGACCGGGTCATGCATGTGAAAAACAATTACCAAAAGGAAGTGTTCAACGGCGACACGGGCATCGTCACCGGCGTAGACCCGGAAAGCCGAGAAATAACGGCCTGCTTTGACGGCCGGGCGGTATCCTACCATCCGGAAGACATCGATGAACTCACCCTGGGCTATGCCATAACCATCCATAAATCCCAGGGCTCCGAGTATCCCGCGATTGTCATGCCGATGACGACCCGCCATTACATGATGCTGCAGCGCAACCTGCTCTACACGGCCGTGACCCGCGCGAGGCGGGTCGTCGTGATGGTCGGCACCCACAAGGCCCTGGCCGTCGCCCTTAAAAACAACCGCCCGCAGCAACGGCTGACGACGCTTGCCGGCCGGCTTCGGGCCATATGCGGATAAAAAACGGCCTGCCGGATTCGCATTGAAATACCGGATTGAAATATATCAATAATTTTGCCATACTGCACAGGCGTCAACATACCGGCAACCTTTTGACCCCTGCGGAGCCTTATAAAAATGAAAAAAACGATAATTATGGTTGTTTTAATGGTCATGTGCAGTGTTCCGGCACTTGCTGAAACGCTTTATGTAACCGATAATTTTGAAATCAACATTCGCTCCGGACCCGGCAGCGAGTACCGCATCCTCAGAATGGTCCGCTCCGGCCAGACGCTCGAATTGATTGAAACCGGCGACACATGGTCCCATGTGAGGCTGCCGGACGGTCTGGAGGGATGGGCTTTCAACCGCTACCTGCAGACCTCCCCCCCGGCGGCGCGCACATTACAGGCGCTCACCGCCCGGCTGAGACCGCTTGAAATAGAACATACACGGCTCCAGGAGGAAAAAGACCGGCTGCTGGAGGAGAACCGGGCGCTTGCCGGACAGATTGAAGAGGCGGAAGCACAACTCCGGGAAACCGCATCATCGTATGAACAGCTCAGGGAAGATGCCAGTGAATTCCTGCAAATCAAGGAAGAACATGATTCCCTCACGGCGCGTCTCGAAGAAAAAAACGCGCGCATCGAAGCGCTTGAAGGCAGGCTAACCGATCAGTTCCTGTCTTCCGCCGTCAAGTGGTTTCTTGCCGGCGGCGGTGTTTTGCTGCTGGGGTTTCTACTGGGAAACCGTTCAAAGAAAAAGCGCTCGGGCCTTCGTTAACCCTACGAAAGTGATATATCCATGGAGTACCGATACGATTTTCTGGTCATCGGAAGCGGCGTTGCCGGCTTAAGCTTTGCACTGAAGGTTGCCGGTTACGGCAAGGTCGCCGTTGTAACGAAAAAAAAGATCATGGACAGCAATACGGCACGCGCCCAGGGGGGGATCGCCGCCGTATTCGACGGTGCAGACTCCTTCGAAAACCATATTAAAGACACCCTGGAAGCCGGTGACGGCATATGCAACCGGGGCGTCGTGGAAATGGTCGTAACCTCGGCCCCGGAACGGATCCTTGAACTGCTCGACATCGGGGTTGAATTCAGCCGCAATCAGGGAGAAACAGGCCTCTCCCTCGGCCGTGAAGGGGGGCACTCCTACAACCGGATCGTCCACGCACGGGATCTGACCGGGCGGGCAATTGAAGAGGCCCTTGTGGCAAAGGTCATGTCCCA